>JBGOYO010000255.1:0-5071 GCA_041479715.1 Anaerolineae bacterium | reverse complement strand
TCGCAGGTTGATGTGGTCGCAGAAGGGCTCTCTCAGCAGGAAGAAAACCTGCGAAATTTACCCGACAACCAGAGGTTCAACCGGCTGGCGTTGGAGCTTCGGATCAAGCTGCTTCGCTCGTTGATCAGCTGGCTGAAGGAGAGTTATGCGGCATTTATCACAAAGTAATCAATATAGGCTGTGAAATTGAAGAATTACTTTATATTTCTTAGCTTCGTTTTAATAATTACTTTGACTGGTTGCGGTAATCCAGTCCCCAATTTACCCTTAAAAACCGGTACAAGCCGGGTCGCGGACACCACTCTAACTTTAGCAACTACTACGACTGTTGTAGTTGAACGTACACTTACTGTATATGCTGCTGCTTCATTAACAGGTGCTTTCAAAGAAATTGGAACTGAATTTGAAGCTGCCAATCCAGGTGTGAATGTGATTTTTAATTTTTCTGGTTCACAGATTCTACGTACCCAGCTTGAACAAGGAGCAATCGCTGATGTTTTTGCATCCGCAGATCACAAGAATATGGATATATTAGTCTCTGACAGTTCGATCGTTCCAAATTCGAATCGAGATTTCGCTAGCAATAAACTTATCGTTATCATACCGCCAGGAAACCCGGGCAATGTCCAAACTCTGGGAGATTTGGCTAAACCTAATCTGAAACTTATCCTTGCCGATCCATCCGTCCCGGCAGGAAATTATGCCCGTCAAATACTCACAAAAATGAGCTCTGATCGCAAATTCGGCTCAAGTTTCAATGCGTTGGTACTGGCGAATGTGGTTTCCAATGAAACTGACGTCAAGCAGGTAGTCGCCAAGGTTGAATTAGGTGAAGCTGATGCAGGTATCGTCTATGTCAGTGATGCAGTTGCAGCCCCTGACTTGGTAACGATCTCTATCCCAGACGAATTCAATGTTATTGCAAAGTATCCCATTGCGATCATGGCCAATGCTCCCGATCCAATATTGGCTGAGGCTTTTATTGGTTATGTCATGACGCCAGCCGGACAAGCTGTCTTGCGTAAATGGGGTTTCAGAGGGCCAACCCAATAATTTATGGAACCAGTCGAGAGGAAAATTTATCGCGGAAGGAAAGGGGACACATTGGGCTGGGAGTTCATCCTGCCGAGCGTGGTGCTTATTGGCTTGATCGGTATCCCCATGATTGCCCTCGTATGGAGATCAATCAATTCGAATATTTTCTCATTTGCTTTATCAGAGAGTGCGCTGAATGCGCTCCGCCTGAGTCTGTTCACCAGCGTGATCACGGTAGCCATTGCCTTGGTGACGGGCACGCCATTGGCGTATTTGCAGACTCATACAAAATTTCACGGCAAAGCAGCGGTTGACTTGCTGGTGGACCTGCCGGTCGTCCTACCCCCGGCGGTGGCCGGGATTGCCCTATTGCTGGCGTTCGGTAGGGAGGGGCTGATCGGGTCCTATTTGGATAAATTCGGCATCAGCCTGCCTTTTACCACAGCGGCGGTGGTTATGGCGCAGGTTTTTGTATCGGCGCCGTTCTTGGTGCGTTCTGCCAGGGTAGGTTTTTCTTCGATTGACCCCCAGCTGGAGGAAGCCGCCATGGTGGAAGGAGCCAGCAACTGGCATGTATTTCAACACATTATGCTACCCATGGCAGGTAAAGCGCTTTTGACGGGGGTCATCTTGTGTTGGACGCGCGCTCTAGGTGAATTTGGAGCGACCCTGCTCTTCGCTGGCAACCTGGAGGGGGTAACCCAAACCATGCCGCTGGCGATATACGTGGGGTTTGAACAGAGCCTGGGGATCGCGCTGGTACTATCGCTGGTGCTAGTAACGGTCTCATTGGTTTTGCTGGCAATGCTGCGTAGGTTAGAGCAGCAGAGTCAGCCCTAGCCAAATATAATTGTCTGGGAATATTAATCAGCTTTTATTCAATTTAATCCTTGATATACCATCTGCAGGGGTAAAATAAAGCTCGACAGAGAATTTCGGATCATCGAGGGATAGTTGAATGTTTCAGGAGGAATGATCATGACCAAAGTCACGCGTGAAGAAGCACTTGAATATCACCACCTGGATGGCAAACCGGGTAAAGTATCGGTAGTGCCGACCAAGCCGATGGAGACCCAGCGCGACCTTAGCCTGGCTTACACACCCGGAGTAGCGGTGCCAGTCCTGGAGATCGAGAGGGATGCCGAGCTGGCTTACGAATACACCTCCAAGGGGAACCTGGTGGCAGTCATCACCAACGGTACCGCCATCCTCGGATTGGGAGACCGGGGAGCGCTGGCATCCAAGCCGGTAATGGAAGGTAAAGGAGTTTTGTTTAAGCGTTTTGCAGACGTGGATGTGTTTGATATTGAGGTCAACTCACACGACCCGGATGTGATCATTCAAGCAGTGGCGGTAATATCACCCACTTTCGGTGGAATAAACCTTGAGGATATCAAGGCACCGGAATGCTTTTACATTGAAGAGACCCTCAAGGGAATGCTGGATATCCCCGTTTTCCATGATGACCAACACGGCACGGCGATCATCTCAGGGGCGGCCCTGGTGAATGGATTGGAAGTGGTGGGCAAGAAGCTGGATGAGGCGCGGATCACGATATCAGGCGCGGGGGCGTCCGCTATCTCGTGTGCGGAGCTGATGATCCGACTGGGCGCCAGGCGGGAGAACATCTTGTTGGTGGATACACGCGGCGTGGTTTATAAAGGCCGTGTGGAGGGGATGAACAAGTATAAGGAGCGCCTGGCAAATGAGACCGATAAGCGCACCCTGGCCGAAGCAGTTAAAGATGCTGATGTGTTTTACGGGCTGTCAGTCGCAGATATCCTGACCCCCGAAATGGTAAAAACCATGGCAGAGCGCCCACTTGTGTTTGCTATGGCCAACCCAGACCCGGAGATCAAGTATGAGCTGGCGAAGGAAGCCCGACCGGATGCGATTGTAGCGACCGGGCGCTCAGATTATCCTAACCAGATCAACAATGTACTGGGTTTTCCTTACATCTTTCGTGGTGCGCTGGATGTGCGCGCCAAAGCAATAAATGAAGAAATGAAAGTAGCGGCGTCAAAAGCCCTATCTGACCTGACCAAGGAAGATGTACCGGACAGCGTCTTGCGGGCGTATGGGTTGGAGTCTTTAAAGTTTGGACCAGATTACATCATCCCCAAACCACTGGACCCGCGCGTGTTGCTGTGGGAGAGCCCTGCGGTTGCCCGTACCGCCATGGAGACCGGAGTGGCACGCAAGCCGATCGACCTGCAGGAATACCGACAGCAGCTGGCGTATCGCCAGGGGATGGGTGAGCAGGTGCGTTATTACATCATGAATGCAGCGCGCACGGCTTCGCCGAAGAAGCGCATCGTCTTTGCAGAGGGGGAGGAGACCAAGATCATCCGGGCAGCGGCGCAGATCCTGGATGAGGGGATTGGGATTCCCATCCTAGTAGGGCGGGAATGGGTTATCCGTGGGAAGCTTCAATCTTTGGGGCTTGATGACAATATGCTCATCGTTGACCCCGAAAATTACCCACGCTTCGAGCTGTACGCCGAAGAATACAGCAAGCTACGTCAGCGCCAGGGGGTCACCATCTGGCATGCCCGGCGGCGGATCCTGGAGCCGAATGTGTTCACTACTATGATGGTCAAAATGGGGGATGCTGACGCATCAGTTTCGGGGCTGACATTCGATTACCCCGATGTGATCCGCCCGGCATTACGCATCCACCACACCCAACCCGGCAAGCGAATCGCGGCTGGGGTATATATCATGATCGTGGGGAAGCGTACTTATCTGTTTACCGATGCTACAGTAAATATCGACCCCACCTCGGAAGACCTGGCGGATATCGCCTTCCTGGTGGCTGATTTTGCTCGCCAGCTGCAGCTCCAGCCACGCGTAGCACTGCTCTCGTTCTCCAATTTCGGCAGCACACCCCATCCTCATTCCGAAAAGGTCAGGAAAGCAGTGGAGCTCATCCGGGCACGCGGGGCTGACTTCCCCGTGGACGGTGAAATGCAGGCAGATACAGCTGTGGTGCCGGAGCTGATTGACCAGCGCTATCCCTTCAGCCAGGTGCGGGATGCCAATGTGTTGGTCTTCCCATCGCTGGAGGCGGCTAATATCGCTTATAAATTGCTGGCAAGACTGGGTAACGCCCAAGCGATTGGTCCCATCTTGCTGGGAGTAGGTGCGCCTGTGCATGTGTTGCAGACCGGCGACGATGTGAGAAACATCGTGAACATAGCTGCCGTAGCAGTGATGGATGCTGCCAACCGCTAGAAATCAGGTGTAGATTATAAATCCAACACTTATATTACGTCATTAAATAGAGTGTCGTCACGTCGGTAGTATTCTTTAACATTGTGGAATAATTTAATGAAGGAGGATTACTGCTGACTTTTTTCTATCACCAAATCTTTTTTAAGAAATATTCGGCGATGGCCAGGTGGTAAATCTTCTAATTCTCCCCAGACGGAATAACCCAGTTGTTGATAGAAACCAGGCGCTTGATAATCCATCGTATCGACGTCGGCATGCTGGCAACCGCGCGAAATAGCCTCGGCTTCAGCTTTCGCCATTAATTGCTTCCCAAGTCCTGCATATCGATAACCTTCCAATACCCATAAGATATTGATATGAAGCCATCTCCAGTACGTTTCTCCTAATAAACCACCAATGAGCTCTCCGCTGTCGTTGCGGATGAATATATCTAGCAGTGTATGCTGATCATCCTCTGTATGCTGCAAGTTAAACTGGAATAATTTATTTTTTTATGTAAGCAATATCTGGTTCTGCTGGGTTTGCAGCTAGCTCAATCGAATATCCCATACTCTTTCCTCCTCGTAGCTTAACTGCCCGATCGCTCTTACTATAAACTAAAAAAATCACTAAATTTTGGCTGCCAATCCATCGGAGAATATTCTCCCGAGGCTTTATCCTGAGTGTATTTCCCATTGTACTCACCGGCTGAGATGCGCTGCAGCGCGTCGACGAGAATATCCACTTCCTGGCGGGTATTGTACAGCCCAAAGGAGGCTCGGATCAGCCCGGGCATCTCCGATTTATCGCCTTCAATCATCCG
>JBGOYO010000254.1:0-5078 GCA_041479715.1 Anaerolineae bacterium | reverse complement strand
TAGATAATTTACTGTACCTGATAATCCTGTAATTTAGTTTATCCCTATCAAAACCCAAATTTCATATTTATTACTTTTATAGATTATTTGAAATTAATGTGTTGTATTTGGAAATGGATGCAAGATTAATACCTATATTTGTCCAGATTAAATGGGTATAAAAGTGATAAAGAAATTCATCAATACCTTTCGCATGGCGAGGAGTTTTTTACTGCCAAATGTTATTTTGAAAAGTTATAACTATTGCACAGGAATCGATATTAGAAAATTCGGTCAGATTGACCTACCATCTGTGTATATGATCAACCAACAAACTGGCAAAATGAAATTGCAATTTCTACGGTATGTATGGATTTCAGAGACCCCCAGATTATCAGGAATCACAATTTGGTTAACCAAATAATAATCCCCAGATCGATTAGCCACTTAAAAAATAAGAGCGGGTGATGGGATTCGAACCCACGAATAATGGCTTGGGAAGCCATTGCCTTACCACTTGGCAACACCCGCTAATGCGTTGCTGATTATAGCCAGCCCATTTACAGATGTCAAGGAATGGATAACCATAGTGTTATAATTTTGTAGCTATGCCAAATCCTGACACCAATGAGCTGAGTGAACGCGAGCTCGGAATTCTAAAACTTGTTGCTACAGGTGCGAGTAATAAAGAGATCGCTCAAAAACTATTCATTAGCTCGAACACTGTTAAAGTCCACTTACGGAATATCTTCACCAAAATCGGGGTCAATTCCCGAACAGAAGCTGCCATGTACGCAGTCCGTACTGGCTTGGTTGTGCATCCCCCTAGTCAGGTTTTACCAGAAGAATCAGATGAGTTAGAACCTGGAGCTGGTGAGTTAAATTCTAATAATGACTCATTTCCGCTTACTGGTGAAATTATCCAGCCTCCACCTAAACGTGCAGCACGCTGGGCGCCATATATCCTGATTGCTGGCTTGCTTGGTTTGATTTTCCTCGGTCTACGATTAAGTCCGAGTCTAGCTTTATTTAGCCCAGCCACCCCTACTCTTCTTCCTCCAAAGATCACCTCCACCCCAAGACCGCATTGGAATACATTGGCAAACCTCCCGGTCGCCAGCAGCGACCCGGCTGTCGTATCCTATCAAGATCAGATTTACGCCATTGGTGGATTAAACGCTCAGGGTGTTACTGCTGCCATGGATCGTTTTGATCCCCAGACCGACACCTGGACTTCCCTTTCTCCTAAACCCTTACCGGTTTTTAATGCCCAGGCCGCGGTAATCAACGGAGAAATATACATTCCAGGTGGACGACCATTTATCGATAATCAGCAGCCATCAAACGTCCTGGAAATCTATGATACCAACACCGAACAATGGCATACTGGAGCATCATTACCTATAGCGCTGAGTGCCTATGGAATGGTTGCCTATGATGGTTATTTATATGTCTTCGGCGGTTGGGATGGTCAGAAATACATTAATAATGTATATATTTATAATCCCATCGACAATACCTGGCATGCTGGGACGCCTATGCCGACAGCTAGGGGGTTATGTGGAGTGGTTGAAGCTGGTGGCAAGATTTATGTAATTGGCGGAAGAGACGATGCTCAACCTGTGGATGCAAATGAGATCTACTCACCGGCCCGCGACAATAACAATAATAATCCATGGGCGAGCGCCTATCCTATTCCTGAAAGTCGTTCTTGGATCAGGGCAGCTAATATCGCCGATACGATTTATGTGTTTGGTGGTGAAGAACAAAATTCTAACCGGGTAGGTTTGATTTATTTCCCCCAGACGAACGTGTGGCAATCGCTTGAAACTTCACCCTATCCATTAGGTGAAGACTTTGGTATGACTTCAATAGGTACGAACCTCTTCTTCCTCGGTGGATTGTTTGGCTCGGTCTATAGCGACCAAAACCTGACCTACCAGGCAATCATCACCCTCTCAATCCCCATCATTATCAAGTAATTCTTAGTTTGTTAGCTTGGAAGTATCGATCACGAGCGCACCATCTATAAGATGAGTGCAATAACCACTTAACCATTCGGTATCTTGATAAGCTCTCCTAGAACCTTCCCAGTTGGAATAATCATCCACCTGGATGATCGCACCAGGCTTTACGCGGGATTGCAGATAGTTATAGACGGCTCTCGAGCTTTCATACCAGTCACAATCTATATGCACCAGATCAAATTTCCGGCTGTCATTCAGATTAGGTAATGTATCCTCATATTTACCTTGTATAATCTCAATCCGATCAGCGGGGCAGATTTCGTGCAATTCTTCTAGTATTAACTCTAAGAGATTATCAATGTTTCCGTAATAATCCTTCCCCTCTTTATTAATTATGATCTGATATCGATTTAGGGCCCTTTCGCCATCCTCTTCTGTTGGCGCAGGGATTCTCCCGAATATATCGTATAACGTTATCTGACCATGGTATTTGTTCACCAGCCAGGATACTAATGTTGCACTGCCGCCTCGCCCGACACCAAATTCTGCTACTTGGATGGGTTGACCTGCTTGCTTACGCAATATTAGATAATTACTTGCCAGGCTGTATAAAGTGGAATAACTCAAGTATGTACGTTTGGAATGTTTTAACTTCCATGCCAGGACCATTAACCTGATATCAATCAACCCCAATTTAATAAATGACAATAAATTTCCTTGTGCAGACATTAATTCTTCTCACTAGACAAGGCAAGGGAGACCGGTCTGGTCTCCCTTGCGATAAAACTATGGAAAGTAATTTATATTACGGAATTGGTTGACTGTTGTAGTCTTCCGAGGCGAAGATTCCTGCGGAAGTCTGCGTCGAGACACGGGCGACCGCAGCTAATTGTGCGCCAGCAACATCAGTATGGATGATTGCAGCACCACCATAAACGGTTCCATAGATACCGAACTCAGTCAGACCAGCTAGGGCAGGGTTCGTATTGAACTTTGCACCATTTGCTAGACCGAGATCGCCAACGGTGTATGTATGTGTGCCTTCAACCGTACCATCCGGTCCAACATAATCGATCGTGATAACAGAATCTTTCGGAATGTCGGCACCGACGTTCTGGACGGTGATATTGGTGCGCTGACCTAACCCAGCGGCCCAGTTGGCATCGGTAGCCCAGCGGACGTATGGGAGACCAAGCTTTGCGTAACCAACATCCACACCATTGAACGCAGTAGAGAGTCCTAAACCATAGGCTTTACCAATCGCAACCACGGGTGTTCCATATGACTCAACCACTGCTGAGCCATAGGTACCAACAGCCATCACATCACAGGCTACGAAGCTTGCCTTTGCACCCGGACCAATGGTCTTGGTTTGTGTGAAGACACTGCCTAAGTTATCGAAGTAGGAAACTTCCACCAGCGTGTCAGTAATCAAGCTTGTATTCTGAACAGCGTAGGAAGTGTCTGATCCGCCAAAGGCTTTGCACAGCGAAGAAGGCATGTAGAACTTCAATCCACCTGTGGAAACACCCTCGAATGCTTTCAGACCGATGGTTGTGATCTCAAGTTCCATGGCGCTTGAAACAATCGAGCCAGCGGATTCATCTGCTCTTGTTGCCAAAGCGACTGCAGAACCATTGAAAGGATCTGGCAGTCCAGCGATTTGAGCCGCATCAACATAGAACGGGGCACCAGCTTCGATATCCTGGGTAATGGTGTCAACCAGGTTAGCTGAAGTATCATAGAAGTTGATGACCACGGTGTTCATTTCGCTGTCAGCGTTCTGAACTGAGAAAATCGTGTTCGTGCCGAATGAATTCTTCAACACGGTGGCGATCAAAGCCTGGGGGGCTCCAGCACTGAAGCCATTGGATAGGGCGCGGTTCTTAACATTCCCTGCGTTCTGCGGGATTTGTACCAGCGTCACTAACATGGGCTGATCTGATTGCATAATAGCATCGCCCTTGAAGCCTGCTGGGACTACATCGTTGCCAAGACTACCCACAAATAAAGAACCAGCTGCGTTCGGAGCCAGGTTCGCGAGAGTGAAGGAAGTCGGAGCAACATCATCTGGTGATGCATAGAACAACAGATCCAACGTCTGTGTTGTAACAGTACCAACATTGACGTAGGTGATTGATGTGGTGAAGTTCGCATTATAGGCCTGCGCACTTGCACTTCCAACGAATACGGAGAAAACAATAGCTAGTACTACGAGCAAGGTTAAAAAGTGTTTTTTCATTACTAGAGCCTCCTTTAATTTATTGGATAGATTTCGTCCAATCATTTGATAACATTATATGAACATCCTTGTTATTGAACAATAACCCGTATGGGTGATTTTTCAAGATTGCATTTCTTGAAAAAATCGGTTACCATTCGTTTACTTGATTCTTGTATGGAGCAGGAGAATGAAACGCATAGTTTTCACCTATTTATTGTTATTTATTCTATTTCTATCAGCATGCACGAAACTTTCGTCTCCAACCGTTAACCCAAAAGTACTACTGACGCCAACTCCGCCTTCCCAACCCGAATCGGGCAAGGCCACCATCGTTGGTCAGGTGATGCATCAAGCAGGCTACCCCATGGTCAACACAATTGTGCGCCTGGCAGATGTCGCCCGGGGTGCCGAAGGTCGTGGAGGCGCATTCGTGCTGGATCTTGCACGTAGCCCGGGTACTTTTACCGACCAAAATGGATACTTCAATATTCAAAATGTAAAGCCAGGAGAATATGTCATTGTAGTTGGAGATGTAGAAATCACCGGGGTGTATGAAATTATTAAAGAAGAAAATGGCAGTGCAAAAATCTGGACCCTTCCGGCCGACCAGGTGACCGATATCGGTATATTAACCGTCAGCATCGTTCCACCTACTCCTGTACCCACGAGGATTCCCGGGCAGTATCCCGCACCCACGCCATATCCCTATCCGTAAATAAATTGGCTGAGAAATGAGATAGAGGCTACTGTTTACATAACTTCAGCCTCTTTTTTTCTCTAGCAGCTGTCGGTACCATTCTTCGTGCTGGTTTGCGACCCTCTCGATGGAATACGCTGCAGCAACCTTCTTAGCTGCCTCGGTAATGATTTGACGTTCTTGAACCTGCGTGGTCATTATTGTTATGATT
>JBGOYO010000253.1:0-5084 GCA_041479715.1 Anaerolineae bacterium | reverse complement strand
TATTTCAGTTATGAAATCAACAAAAAAAACCGTGTGATCACACGGTTATAGCTAGAAATGCAGTAAAACTTGTGGGGGGAATAGGTCTCGAACCCCCGGCCTCTTCAGTGCGATGGATAAAATGGTACGTGTACAGAGTAAAAATGGCGTCTATTACGTCTATTTTGTTCCAAAATCACAATATTGTATGAGCATATATGTACCCGAATTGTTCCCGCAGTATGAAGCAAGGAAAGGCGATCCGTTGCCCTGTCCATAGGGGGAAATATAAATTTTTCGCAGATTTTTTACATGATAAAATATCGTGGAACGGCTCGAACGCTGATCCAACCGATTAAGAGTCAATCACCTCGCTACCTCTATTTCCTTATCCCTCTCCATATGAATTCGGGTTCCACCGGCAGGCGATCCACTCGTACACCTACAGCATTATAGATAGCGTTGATGATTGCGGGAGCTGTCGGGATACCAGCGATCTCCCCTACTCCCTTTGCGCCATAAGGGCCATCACGTGTTGGGTGCTCAACAACGAAGCTGATAATTTCTGGGGTCTGAAGGATGGATGGGGTGCGGTAACGCGCCATCCTATCCGTGAAGACAACACCATTCTCAACGATGAAATTCTCCAGTAAAGCAGTTCCAATCCCCATCATCACGCCCCCTTCCGCCTGGCCTTGCAAGCCGAGTGGATTCAGACACTTACCGACATCGTTGGCAGTGATCACCTGGAGCACCTGCACCTCACCTGTACGCATATCCACAGACACTTCGGCAGCCTGGGCAGCGAAGGAGTAGGCAATGTGTGAATCGCCTACCTCACCAAGAGGTTTGGTTGCAGGTGCCTGGTACTCATAACTTACACGGGTATCCATACCTTCCGCTTTCATCATTTCTGCAATGCTCGCAAATGAAAAAGTATGGCTGCCTGCGTGAACCTGGCTATCCGAGAATAGTATTTGATCGGGCGGAAGATCAACTTTCTCAGCCAATATACCGATCATTACCTGGCGTAAGACATTGGCAGCCAGGCGCACAGCATTCCCACTTACATAGGTCTGGCGAGAGGCAGTGGTGGCACCACCATCCGGGGTTAGATCGGTATCCATCAAGAGCACGCGCACTTGGGAGGGAGAGACATCCAGCTCTTCAGCCACGATCATTTGCAGCACAGTTGACAACCCCTGCCCAAGCTCGGCCGAGGAGGTGCGCGCTTCCAGCGTGCCATCAGCCAATAATTCGACTTCTGCAGTGGCTGCATCAACAGCACCAACCCCGAAGCCGGTATTTTTATAGCCCACTGCAAACCCCCAGGCTTTGTGAATATTGCCCTCAGGGCGTGAAGTAAATGGATGCTCCCCTCCGCGTCTTTTCATTTCAGCTTCAACCCTATCAATACAATCCATCAGGCCTACACTTTCACGCAGTACCTGCCCAGTACTTGTTATGCCCCCCTCGCACAATGCATTCTTTCGGCGGAATTCAACGGGGTCCATACCAAGCTCATTAGCAAGCATATCCATCATGCTTTCTATAGCGAAAGTAGACTGGGTAACCCCAAAGCCTCTGAAAGCCCCAGCAGGAGGGTTATTAGTGTACATGGCGTAGCAATCTGAGATCACATGTGGTATTTCATACGGCCCGGTGGAGTGGGTCGTGGCCCGTTCCATCACCTTTTCACCCAGTGATGCATAAGCCCCGGTATCCCCGTACAATTCGGTCTCCATAGCATTCAATCGACCGTCGCATTTTACACCAGCCTTAATGCGGATCTGTGTGAAATGTCGTTTGGGGTGGACCAGCATGCTCTCGTGGCGGTCAAAGAGTAGCTTAACCGGTCGGCCTGTGGCTTGGGCTAGAATGGCAGCATGGATCTGCCCGGCGATATCTTCCTTGCCACCAAAACCGCCCCCCACAAATTGGCCAATGATCCGCACCCGCTCTTCCGGCCAGCCCAGCGCCGTTGCCACCTGCTTGCGGTCAGAGTATGGGATTTGCGAACCGACATAGATCTCCATCTGCCCTTCAGATGTTGGACGGGCAATGCTGCATTCCGGCTCCATAAACAGATGCTCTGCAGCGGGTATTAGGAAAGTATGCTCCAGCACTAGGTTAGATTCATCGAAGCCTTTTTGTAGATCCCCCTTTCGCACCTGTATATGTTTGAGCAAGTTGCCCCGCTTGTGCAGGGAGGGTGCTTGTGGTTGACGTGCCTCCATTGGCCCTGTAACCACCGGCTGAGGTTCAAGCTCAATCCTGATCAGCTCCAATGCTTTATTGGCGATCTCTTCGGTTTCTGCTGCCAGAATGGCAACCGCATCACCAACATAGCGAATGCGTTCCCCAATCCCAACCAGGATCGGCCAATCAGCTGACACTAGACCATGGTTTCGTCCACCAGGCAGGTCTTTTGCTGTAAGCACAGCGAGGACACCAGGGAGAACTAGAACCTGGCTGATATCGACCTGTCGAAGAATGGCATGCGGAACTTCCGCCCGCTTGACACGAGCGAACAGCATATCATCATATGTGAGGTCATCCGAGTAGATTGCATTGCCAGTGACTTTTTGGAGCGCATCAGGACGGATCAGGTTTCTTCCAACTTTGCGGTGATTCTTTCCAGCTCGCGCTTCGGAAGGGAAAGAAATAGACGTACCCTGATTAATATTGCGTACAGCCGCCAGGACTGCACGCTCGATCGCCGGATATCCTCCACACCGGCACAGGGCGCCTTTTAAAGCCTGCCGTACTTCTTCCCGGCTCGGATCAGGATTACGCATTAGCAGCGCATAGGCGGTCATGATCTGCCCGGGGGTGCAGAAACCGCACTGAACTGCACCGTAATTGACAAAGGCTTCTTGCAGAGGGTGTAAACCGTAGTCGCCATTTTCGACAGGCGATAACGTGGCCAGCCCTTCAATGGTCGTAATCTCTTTACCATGGGAACGTGCAGCAGGATAGCTGCAGGATAAAATCGGCTCGCCGTTCACTAACACCGTGCAGGCACCGCACTCAGCCTCGTTGCAACCGATCTTCGTACCCGTAAGGTTTAAACGCTGGCGCAGAAGCTCTGCCAGCGTTTCACCCGGGATGAGTGGTATTCTGTGCTCGACTCCGTTTACGGTCAATGACAGCGTTTTCCTAAGCTCGATTGCCATGATCAATTTCCCGCTGCTCTCTGCCAGGCCATGGTAACAGTTTCTTTTAGGAGCACTCCAGCAAGGTGGCGTCGATATTCTGCTGTCGCGCGATGGGGGCTGGTGCGAAAATGGGCTTCTTTTAGCAATTCAACCAAAGCACCGGTTTGCACTTCCTGAGATGGATTGTGACCAATCAATTCCTTTTCCGCGGCTAGCATCCGCAATGGGACCGGCCCCGAAGGACCAACCGCCATCCGGATATTGGTGATCTCTTCTCCTTCGCGTTCCAGCCATATCCCCATATTCATAATCGCTATGGCAATCCCCTGGGGATTGACACGCCGTGCGAACGCAGAGGCCTGTCCTTTTTCGAATAAAGGCAGATAAAATCCAACCAGCAGGTCACCAAATGGATCCAGGTTTGATTCGCCCGGTCCTTTGAATAATGCCTGGAGTGGAACCTTGCACCTGCCATTTATATTTGCCACTTCAGCCTGTGCGTCAAGGGCTAATAGCGCGATTGTTCCATCTGCAGCTGGTAGGGCATGGGCGACATTGCCACCGAGCGTTGCCACATTGCACACCTGGGGGTTGGCCATCAGCGCGGCTGCATCCGCCAGGGCCTGGGCGTGTAGTTTTATCAAGGAAGAATTAGCCAGCCGGGAGAGAGTGACAGATGCCCCGATGAATAATGATCCTGCACGGATACTCAGATCACACATCTCCTCGATCTCGGTCACATCGACGAGCGTGGCAACGGGGGGATGATTCCCTTGCTGCATTTCCAGCAGCAGGTCCGACCCACCGCTCACGATCCGCGCGGTACCTTGCGCGGAGGACAAAACCCTCAAGGCTTCCTCAACGGTATGAATAAGTAGGTACTCTTCACACGGGATCTTCATGAGATATCTTAAATAACACCCGTTTGATATTTCTTTTTCGACCGATGAGGCTTTCTCAATGGGTCGTTCATTAGTTTTTATCCAGGTAGTGTTCTTGGTAACGGCAGGTTTCCCGCATTGTGCAGAAATCACACGTCCGGCCGGATGCTTTCAATTCAGCTCCAATGCCCATCACCATCGTCAGGGATTTACGTGGGATCATAATGGAACTGGGAGTAAGCTGTACGGTTGAGCCTGCTTCACCGAGCAGCTGAAAAATTTGGGGTTGTCCATCGGACACCGACCAATCCACCATCCCAGGACTGAACGGCATGGATATCTGCATTTCCTCGTCAGCAGCAACTTTCTCGAAATACAGGCAGGCTGCATTGGCCAGCGCTTCCACCGCTGCTGAGCCTGCCCCATCCAATGCCAGAGCGTACACCATGTCTTCATCCCATATCTTTGAAACCCGTTCTTCAAGCTCCATTCCGATGGTGGTTAGTATTACAATGACTCGGTTGGCTGCTGCGAGCTGTTGGGTGAGAAGCTTGCTATCGATCCTTTGCCCTCCCTGCAAGAGAAGGCGTTCATGCTGTACTTCATCGACCTTGAATTCCTGATAGACCACTTTGGGATTCAGCAAGGAGAAGCTATCTTGCTTAGCCTTTTCAGCCACTTTTACCAGCCCTGGTCTTCGGGCGCGCAAGATCGCCGCGTCTGCTCCCTGCCCACGCAGCACCGCATCAACGTCATAGATCAGATCAAGCTTTTGTTGGAGCTCCATCAGTAACCAAACCCAGCGCCTGCCGCTTGCGGAAATCCTTGATAAACCTCCCTGCGAAAGGGTCACGCCCGAGTAGCAGATCGGAGGCACGGATGATGGAGGTTAGTTTTTCGGGATTAGTGATGGCGCAGCTGGCACCAGCACACGCCCCGATTGCCAGGAAAGCCTGGTTGACCGTATGCCGATCGGGGAGTCCGAAAGAAACATTGCTGGCACCCAGGTTGATGTTGACACCAAATTCCCGGCGGACCATCTGGATGGTATCGAGTGTTACTCGCC
>JBGOYO010000252.1:0-5125 GCA_041479715.1 Anaerolineae bacterium | reverse complement strand
TGGTGGAGCAACTGCTTGGGGCAGGGGGACAGGTGAGGGCATTCGTACGGTACAACTCGCGCGACGATGCGGGATACCTGAAGGGGATCAAAAAACAGGATGGGCTTGAGATCATAGCGGGGGACTTACGCAACTTCCGCACGGTGGAGCAGGCGGTGGAGGGCATGCAGGTGGTGTTCCACCTGGGAGCAGTAATCTCCATCCCGTATTCTTATCACTACCCAATCGAGGTGGTGGAGACTAACGTCAATGGGACGCTGAATGTGCTGCTGGCATGCAAAAAGTGGGGGGTGGAGAAGGTGGTGCACACATCAAGCAGCGAGGTATATGGAACGGCGATTAGTGTGCCAATTGGAGAGTCGCACCCGTTGCAGGGGCAATCGCCATATTCGGCAAGCAAGATCGGGGCGGATAAGCTGGCAGACAGCTTTTATTGTGCATATTCACTGCCAGTGATGACGCTTAGACCTTTCAACACATATGGACCACGGCAGTCGGCGCGGGCGGTGATCCCGACGATCATATCGCAGGCATTAAGCCGGGAGGTGGTCTACCTGGGCAACCTGGAGACGCGGAGGGATTTTACATACGTGGATGATACCGTGCGAGGGTTTATAATGGCAGCAGAAGCGGAAGAGGTGAATGGAGAGGTGATCAACCTGGGGACCGGCGCGGATATTAGTATCGGTGAGATAGCGAAAATGATCATTACGATGATCGGACGGACGGTCCGGATCGAGTTCGAAGAACAACGAATGCGGCCTGAGAAGTCGGAGGTGATGCGTTTGATCTCTGATAACAAGCTGGCGGGCGAGAAGATCGGTTGGCGACCGGAAGTATCATTGGAGGAGGGGTTGCGCAGGACGATCGCTTGGATCGAGGATCACATGGAGCTATTCGACCCAGATAGGTACGTGTTTTAGGCAGAACGAAAGGCGGGATAATTATGCAAGCTGTCGTACTGGCGGGGGGAAAAGGCACACGCCTGGCACCATACACTAATGTACTCCCCAAACCACTGATGCCGATCGGAAATATGCCGATCCTGGAAGTGCTGCTGCGACAAATGAAGGTAGCAGGCTTCGATGAAGTCACACTAACGGTGGGACACCTGGCAGAACTGCTAGAAGCATTTTTCAAGAATGGGGAAAGATTTGGGTTGCACATCAGGTACAGCATCGAAGACAGCCCGCTAGGTACGGCGGGTCCGCTGGCGATGGTGGGAGGGCTCGAGGACACATTTTTGGTGTGCAATGGAGACGTACTGACTACGCTGGGCATCAAGGAGCTGCTCAAAGCCCACCGAGATCAAGGTGGGATTGCGACGATCGCGATGCATCACCGGCAGGTAAAAATCAACCTGGGAGTGATCCAGTCGAATGAAATGAATGAGATCACGGGATACATGGAAAAGCCGAGCATGGATTACATGGTGAGCATGGGAATATACATGTTCGAACCGAAGGTTCTGAAATACATAGAACCCAATCAGTATCTTGACTTCCCCGACCTGGTTTTGAAGCTGCTGGCGGCAAATGAGAAGGTTTATGGGTATCCATTCGATGGATACTGGCAGGACCTGGGAGACCCGAACGATTACCAGCAAGCACAACAGGATTTTGTTGATATGCAAACACAATTCATGGTGGATGGATAAAATGGAATGGCGGATTCCTCTCGCAGACGTGGACTTCGACCATGAGGAGTTAGAGGCGGTAGAGGCAGTGCTACGCAGTAAGTGGCTGACAATGGGGGAGATTACGCAGCAGTTCGAAAGGGACTTCAGCGAATTCACGGCGATCGAACACTCAGTGGCAGTATCGAATTGCACAGCCGGGTTGCATCTGGCGATGGTGGTGCTTGGGGTGGGCGAGGGGGATGAGGTAATCGTGCCGTCGCTGAGCTTCGTGGCAACAGCGAATGCGGTTCGGTACACAGGAGCGACACCGGTATTCGCAGACATCGGTGGGTCAGAAGATTTGGACATCTCGGTGGTGTCGATCGAGAGCAGGATTACGCCGAGGACTAAAGTCATCATGGTAATGCATTATGGTGGGTACGCGTGTGACATGGAGGCGATCGTAGGGCTGGCGAGGGAGCGTGGACTATTCGTGGTGGAGGATGCGGCTCACGCAGCGGGCAGCTCGCTAAAGGGGAGGCATTTGGGAGGCTGGGGGGATATCGGATGCTTCAGCTTCTTCCCGAACAAGAATATGACCACAGCAGAGGGGGGGATTGCAGCCACCAACGACGAAGAGCTGGCGCACAAGATGCGGCTGTTACGGTCGCACGGAATGACAACGATTACATGGGACCGGCACAAAGGGCATGCGTGGAGCTATGACGTGGTTGAGCTGGGATATAACTACCGAATCGATGAAATCCGGTCAGCGCTGGGGGTGGCACAGCTGAAGAAACTGCGCAAGAACAACATGATTAGACGGTTACTGACGGAGGAATATTGGCGAGTGTTGGGAGAAGAGGTGCCGGCGGTGAGGCTGCCTTTCTGGAGGCACCGAGGTGAGTCGGCATGCCATTTGATGGCGGTGCTGCTGCCGGAGGGGACTGACCGGACGATGGTGATGGAGCGAATGAAGCAAAGAGGCATCCAGACGAGCATACATTACCCGCCGATACACCAGTTCAGCTATTATCAGCGACAAGGCGGCGGGCAGTCGCTAGAAATCACCGAGGATGTGGCGAAGTGTGAGCTCACACTTCCGCTCTTCCCTGGGATGGAAGCTGCAGACGTTAGGGAAGTAGTGGATGGATTGAGGGAAGCATTGGTGTAGGTATTGAGAGGTGAGCTTGTTTGATCGGTGGTCGGGAGGAAAAAAGAGTGAAAATCAACCACCCAGAAAAAATTCGCATTGTCAATTATAAAGTAGAGTCATCTTGATTAATTAAATCCCGAGGATGAAAAAGCAACACGTATCTCCCTGGTAATTAATGCGCATTGTCATTTTTACCAGAGAAGAGTCTTTGGATGTATGAGGGATATAACCACTAGAGACTCAAGCGTTAGTGCAATGTTGGCGTTTTTTATTGCTGAAACTTATATCTGATGGCTGGTGAAATTAATAAATGTTTCATTGGAAGCTCAGGTTAGGATATTGACTAACTATTTCCCAAGGCATAAACCAAATCCGTATGATGCACTTAAAACTTAATCGACCAGGCCCCGGAAGCATGCAACGAGTCAGAAGGATAGGCTGGGCGGTGTGCCTCGTCCTGGTGGTGGCGCTGGTGGTGGGAGGCATGAGACCGGGGATCGAAGCTACCAGGCAGGCGATAGGGGTCCGGGGATTACTTCAGGCTGGAGCGAGCTATACCCTCGATGAGCCGAACAACCCATTCGTGTGCTTGCGGGAAGCTAGAAACTCAACCCAAGCCCAAAATGACTTGCAGAATATCAGCGACGGGTATCTCACGGGAGTGGGATTGTGCATGGCGGGCGAGAAAAAGGCCGGGATAGAAGCGCTGAGTGGTGCGGGAGAGAAAGCAAGTGCGGGGGTGCAGTACGCTGCTGCGATTAGCGAGACGGACGCACAGGCCGGGGCGGACGCGATGGCTGGATTGGGATTATCGAATGACAACCTGGCAATGGTGATCCAAAAGCTGATCGCCAGATCAGATATTAACCCTTTCCCGGGCCTACGGTTATTGGCACAACATGCTAAGGACCAACCTGAGACGTGGGCGGCATGGCTGGAGGGCTCGCGGAAGTTGGGTACAAATAATGAGTGGCGGGCAGCGTTGGATTGGCTTAAAGAGGGACTGGCAATTGCGCCGCGAGAGGTGAGTAGCAGCCTGTACCTACAAGAAGGACGGATCTATCAGTCACAGATTGTCCCGTGGGACTATCAGTCTGCACTGGCAGCTTACAACCAGGCGATTCAGGAAGGGGGCTGGATTTACCCCGGTGAGGAGGCAACTGCACATCTGCTAAAGGGTGATGTGTATCGAACGTTGAAAGATGAGTATGGTCCTGATATGGCTTTTGCAGAGTACCAGAAATCGCTCGACCTGCAGCCGGACAATTATTGGGCTCTGGTCGACATAGGTCATTTGTACCTGAATGATTTAAAGAATCTGGACAAGGCAGAAGCGTATTACCGCCAGGCGCTGGCAGCCGATGATAAGTCACCATATGCTTATTTTTACATCGGAGAAGTCTATCGCGAGCGAGGGGATAAGAAAACCGCTGAAGAATGGTACCGACAGGCACTAGAACACGAACCCAACTGGCAGGCTCCACTGGACCGGTTAAAAGAACTGGAGGAAAATGGCGGAGGTTGATCCGCAAGCGCCGACGGCAACCAAGGAGACTAAATTCAGGGAGCTCTTCAAGCGGTGGGATTGGCTGCTGCTAGTTGCGATCGCTCCGGCGATGATATTTCCAGATGCGCGCCAAGCCTGGGCGTTGCTGGCGATTCCGCTTGTGTTAGCGGCACAGGGGATCGCCTGGGGAGAGGTCCTGCCCGTAACGCCGCTCAACCCGGCGATCTTGCTACTGGCATTCATGGTAGGGGTGAGCACGTTTGTCACGCCAGACCTGGCCGGCTCCTTAGGAAAAATCGCTGGATTGTTGTTTGGGATGGCGGTCTATTTCTGCGCAGCACGGCACACGCGATCTAAAGGGGGATGGAAAGGCTCCTTGGTTTTATTTGTCATGGCTGGAACGGGGATCGCGCTAATCGGCCTCACCGCCACGAATTGGGCCACCGGTAAAAGTCTCGGCTTAGACATACTAACCGCCCAACTGCCACTCCGATTCTCGGGTCTACCGGGTGCAGAGAGCGGTATACACCCGAATGAGCTGGCAGGTGCACTCTTATGGGTAATACCGGTCGTTATTATGGCAGGTTTGGCTTTAATGAGTGAACCAGGCTGGTTTGCCGATAAATCAGGGAAATTATTTTCACGTCTTGGGAAATATTCGGGATGGATTGTCTTATTAATAGCTGCATTCGTTATTGAGCTGGGCGTGCTGGTGTTAACCCAAGCCCGAGGAAGCTACCTGGCGATCGCCCTGACAGGATTGGCGTTAATGATATTAATTCCCAGGTGGCCAAAGCGCTGGTGGGCGATTGCGGTGTTGATCGTAATCGTGGTCAGCGGAGTA
>JBGOYO010000251.1:0-5135 GCA_041479715.1 Anaerolineae bacterium | reverse complement strand
TCTCCAGGAATTAATTCTCACAACGATCACAATTCAGTAGCTCGCTCGATCCTGGCGCCTAAAAGGCGTAGTTTTTCGTCGATCCGCTCGTAGCCGCGGTCGATTTGTCCCAGGTTACGGATGATGGATTGTCCTTCAGCCGTCAACGCGGCCAGTACCAGGGCCATTCCGGCACGGATATCTGGGCTATCGAGCAGTTCGCCAAACAACTGAGTTGGTCCCTGGACGATGCAGCGGTGAGGGTCACAAAGCACAATTTGCGCGCCCATGCCAACCAGCTTGTCTGTGAAGAACATACGGCTGGGATACATCCAATCATGGAACAGCACGCTTCCCTTGGACTGTGTGCCGATCACTATGGCAATGCTCATCAGGTCGGTGGGGAAGGATGGCCAGGGCATCACGTTGATGACCGGGATGGCGTCTCCCAGGTCTGGCTCCACCACCAGCTTTTGCGGCGGACTTACCAGTATCCTATCTCCATCCACCTGCCACTCCACACCCAATCTACCCAAGACCAGCCGAATCATGCCTAAATAATGAGAACCGGCATTGTTGATGGTGATCGACCCACGCGTCAGTGCGGCTGCTCCGATGAAGCTGACAACTTCAAGGTAATCGGGGCCGATGGTAAATTCACCCCCATGTAACTTTATAACTCCCTCGATATGCAGGGTGTTGGAGCTGATATTCTCTATCCGGGCACCCAAGGTATTGAGAAAATGACACAGCTCCTGGACGTGAGGTTCCGAAGTGGCGTTGCGGAGGATGGTAGTTCCTTCGGCAGTAACCGAAGCCATGATGGCATTTTCGGTGGCGGTAACACTGGCTTCATCCAAAAGAATATCTGCACCGGTAAGTTTTTTAGCCGAGAATACAAATACCCGGTTGGACCGGTCGAAATCCGCCTGCGCGCCGAGGGCACGTATGGCAAGGATGTGGGTATCCACCCTGCGCCTGCCGATTACGTCACCACCCGGAGGAGGCAACCTAAGCTCACCGGTGCGTGCGACCATCGGACCTGCCAGCAATATCGAAGCCCGTATCCGGCGGCATAGCTCCGGTTTTAACTCTGCCGGGCAGAGGTTGGAGGCTTGGATCTTCCAGGTATGGTTATCGATTTTCTGTGCATCCGCTCCCAGGCTTTGTAGCAGGGCAATCATATCTTGCACATCGCGAATATCAGGCACATTGTGCAGTAAAACAGGTTCATCCGTCAGCAGGCAGGCAGCCAAGAGAGGCAGGGCAGCGTTTTTGTTCCCTGACGGGGTCACTTCTCCACTCAGTGGGTACCCCCCCTGAATGATCAACTTTTCCATCACATCCTCCTTACAAAATAGATAGCATGTCCTGGGTGGTGTAACAATCTGGTAAAAGCTTGCTATAATTTCCTTTATGATAACATACAACCTCCTGGCGATTATTCCCGGCTGGCTGCTCGGTGCGCTGGTCAATTATCTGGCAGATGTGCTGCCCCTGCGCAGGCGGCTAACCAAGCCTTTTTGTATTGCATGCGAGACCGATCAAAGCTGGCTAAATTACCTGGTCTGGCCGAGGCGATGCCCCGCCTGCAATCAACGGAGGAGCATCCGCGTCTGGATCGTTGAAGTATTTTTTATCATCGACTCGGTAGTAATCAGTTTTTTCCCGCCGGTTAAACTAGGATATTGGCTTGGGATGGTCGTCCTGGCGTACTTTGGTGTGGTAGTGCTGATTGACTTGGAATATCGACTGATCATGCATCCGGTGAGCATCTTTGGGGCGGTATTAGGGGTATTGGTTGGCACACTGCGGGTTGGGCTGGTACGCAGTTTGATCGGGGGCGCGGTGGGTTTTGGAATAATGTGGCTGATCTATCTGTTGGGAGTGTTGATCATCAAGCTGGTCAACCGCCGGCGTAGTCAGGCAGTCAATGATGTGGCATTCGGGTTCGGGGATGTCAACCTGAGTGGGGTGTTGGGGTTGATGCTGGGGTGGCCGTTGATTATCGTTGGATTGGTCGTTGCTGTCTTGATCGGGGGATTGGTGAGCCTGATCTACATCCTGGTGATGCTGGTCACGCGCAAGTACCATGCCTTTGCCGCCTTGCCGTATGGTCCATTTCTAGTGGTCGGGGCAGTGCTACTAATCTATTTCCAGGAATTGGTTGCCGTGTTGGTGGGGGGATGATCATATTTTTTTACTTGCATTTGTCGAGAATATTACAAACCAAGCTTAATTATTTTCAGCTAAACGTCTCAATTTGTGATACGTACAAACCAGTCTTTCTTGATTAACCAGATAAGGGAGCAGGAGAGGAATTTGAGTGTGAACCATCCGGAATTCTACTCCTGCGCCCTTACAAAAGTTGAATTTCAAAAATTAAGGGTATCTGCGTATAGCCATTAGGCTGACTTGGGGTTGCGACGGAACCAGGTTTTCCACTCCTGGTTCTCCCATACCACCAGGATCGGAGAGGCGTTGAAGATCGAGGAATAAGTGCCGCTAAACACGCCCACCAGGAGGATGACGACAAAATGGCGGATGGTAATACCGCCGAACAATGCCAGTGAAAGCAGGGTGAGCATGACGGTCAGCTGTGTGTTGACCGACCTGACCAGTGTTTGAACGATGGAATGGTTGACGACCGTCTCATATGGTAGTTTACGGTAGATATTGAGATTCTCCCGGATGCGGTCAAACACTACGATGGTATCGTGGACCGAAAAGCCGATCACGGTTAGGAGAGCGGTGAGGAATAGTGCGTCAACTTCCCAGTGTAGGAAGTGTGCCAGTATTGCTTCCACGCCGATGACGACCGCAACATCATGCAGCATGGCAATAATGGCTGCCACACCGTAGCGGAAGGCGTGAGTGACACCTCTAAAGGCGATAGTGATATAGATCAGTATTCCCAATGCAGCCAATCCGACGGCAACAGCAGCACGTTGAGCCACTTCCTGACCCACGGATGGTCCCACCGATTCAAAGCGGTTCACTGTGGTCGTGACGCCAAAGCGTGATCCCATTTGTGAGATAAGCTGGTCCCGTTGCGCATCGCTCATTTCCAAGGAGCGGATGATCAGGCTATTTTGTTCTGAGGTTTGCACGATTGAATCACTGAAGCCATTTTCTGCATATAATGCTGTGACTTGAGCGGTTTGGGGAACCGTCCCAGTGACAATGGTGATATCCAGCAAACTACCACCTTTAAAATCGATGGCCAAGGGCAGCCCCCATACCAACAGAGCAATCATCCCAGGAATGATGACTAATAACGAAATCCCAAAGTATAAATAGCGCCGTTTAACGATATCGATCATGCAAGGCTCCTAAAGACCAAACCAGCGGGTGTGTTCGGTAAAATTTATCCTATCCAGGATTAAATGCAGGAATGTACGCGTCACGACAATGGCGGTGAACATACTCACCATCACACCTATTGCCAGGGTCAGTGAGAAACCTTTGACAATGCTTGCTCCGAATTGGTATCCGAAATAGAAGAGTATGGCGCATGTGATCAGCGTGGAGAAGTTCGAATCGCGGATGGATGGCCAGGCATTTTTCCAACCCAGGTCAATCGAATTCTTTAGTGTCTTGCCTGAGCGCAGCTCTTCTTTTATCCGTTCAAAGATCAAGACGTTGGCATCCACTGCCACGCCCACGCTTAAGATAAACCCGGCAATACCGGGAAGGGTCAATGTTACAGGGATCAAGCGGAAGAGAGCATACGTAATCAAGGCATAGCACAACAAGGCAAGGTCAGCGACAAGGCCAGGCAATCGATAATACAGTGCCATGAACAAAATGACCACGGTTATCCCTATCAAACCAGCAACCTTGCTTCTATTGAGAGAGTCCTGCCCGAGTGTCGGTCCAACCGTCTCACTAGTTAATACTTTGAGAGGAACAGGCAATGATCCTGATTGTAGCTGAACTGTAAGCTGATCTGCTTCAGCCCTGGTAAATTTTCCGGTGATCGTACCACTTCCCGAAGTAATGGCATTATTAATAGAAGGGGTTGAAATAACAACTTTATCTAATGCGATACCTAGAATCTGGCTGATATGGGCTTTGGTGAAATCCCCAAAAATTTTCGAGCCTTCAGAATTTAATTGAAAAGCGACAATTGGTGCACCAATCGAATTTGTTGTTGATTGAACACTTTTTAAAACCGCTCCGGTCATTACCGTGTCAAAAGTTGGTCCCGATTGGACCGGTAAAGTTGAAGTTATGGTTGTGGACGGTGTTACAGAGGGGGTTATCGCTATTTCCGGCGTCTGAGAAAGTGCACCTGGAGTGATAGGTGTCGTGGTTGGATTTGAAGAAGGTTGACTTCCAGCACCCGTATAATTCGTTTTTATCTTTGTGCCTACGAGAGCCTGAGCCTGCTGCGGTGTGAGGGATGTCATGTCTACAAATTCAAGTAAACCAGTTTCTTTGATGACTGCCAGTGCCGTTGTTGGATCGGTTTCACCGGGCAACTCCACCACGATTCGGTTTGAGCCTGCTTGTTGGACGAGCGGTTCAGTCACTCCCAACGCATTAACACGGTTTTCCACGATCTGCTTTGCAACAGCCATGTTTGCAGAACTAACAGTAGTATTGGCAGGTACATCGGCTTCTAATAGCGCCTGGAGACCTCCGATGAGATCCAAACCAAGATGGTCGGTGAAATCCCGATTAATACCGAGACCATGAATCCCCGGACTCCCCGGAATGTCTATATAGATAGCGATAAGCAGGATCAAAATGATAGGTATAAGTAATCGATAAGTCCGGTTCATCTAGTGATTTCGACCTCCATGATTCATGCAAACGCCAGCCGAATGCTGGCTCAATCGCCAAAATCGACTGGCGGATGGAATTATACTCCCTATCCCGGGGAATGTCTATTTACGTTTTTATGCCTGATTAAAAGAATTGATGAATGCCAGTGCAGAGTCACATACTTCCTGGATGGTCATTAAATTGGTATCCAAATACAAGTCGGCGTGAAGACGGGCATGGCTGAGTCTGCGCAGCTGTTCGGTGTATTCCGCGGAAGTCCAGTCCAGCTTTCTCCGTTGGATGGTGTTTTCATAGGACACGTCAAGATAGATCAATATGTCCGGATTGGTCAGCCTTTTCCACATGTCGGGAACATAGGAATGTTC
>JBGOYO010000250.1:0-5135 GCA_041479715.1 Anaerolineae bacterium | reverse complement strand
CTGGGAGCGGATGATTACATCACCAAACCATTCAGTCCCAAAGAGCTGGTGGCGCGCGTGCGGGTGGTTTTCCGCCGCATGGAGAGCTTCACTGCCAACCCGGAAGTGATCCATGCCGCCGATCTGACGTTGGATATCCCACGCATGCGCGTGAGTGCGCCGGACCGCGAAATCGAAGAATTGACCCCAACCGAGTTTGTCATCCTGACTGCATTGGCGCGTTCCCCAGGGCGGGTTTTTACGCGGGCTCAATTGCTGGATGCCGCTCATGGGGTGGCGTTTGAGTCTTACGAACGCGCCATTGACGCACATATCAAGAATATCCGCCACAAAATCGAGCCGAACCCTCCCGAACCGCGCTATATCCTCACCGTCTATAGCGTGGGCTACCGATTCACGGACTGATGTCTCACCGGCCGCGCTACTTCACACATCGTCCGTCCTGGTGGCCTGAGAACCAACCGTGGCCGCCTCCAAGGGGAAGATTCCGCCACAATCCTTTCTTCCGCCGGCTGGGTTGTTTCTTTGGCATTTTCAACTTGTTGGGCTTTACGCTGTTCGTCTTACTGGTTGCCTTTATCGTGCGGGCAATTGGTCCGATTGATTTTAATTCTTTGCTGCGCTGGGCGATACCGATCGGGCTGGCAGCGCTGGTGCTTATCGTAACCATCGTCTCATTGGCGATACTTGGCCTGCGACGCATTTCCGTTCCACTGGATGACATGCATGAGGCGGCCGGCCGCGTGGCCGAAGGAGATTATTCTACGCGCGTGCCGGAAAAAGGGACGCCGGAGGTTAGATCGCTGGCGCGCGCCTTCAATAATATGTCCTCGCGCCTGCACCAGGCAGATGAACAGCGCCGTAACCTGCTGGCTGATACCACCCACGAGCTGCTCACCCCGCTAACGGTCATTCAGGGCAACCTGGAAGGCATGCTGGATGGCGTCTATCCGGCCGATGAAGCCAACCTGCGCGGGCTGCTGGATGAAACCAATGTCCTGTCGCATTTGCTGGAAGATTTGCGCACCCTGGCGCTGGCTGAAAGTGGAGCTCTGCAGTTAAAAAAAGAACCCATTGAAATAGTATCATACCTCCGCGAGGTGACCAGCGTCTTCCAGGCCCAGGCTGCTTCCGCTGGGGTGACCATAACCGTCACTGCAGCCGGCAATCTGCCCCCGCTTGAAATCGATCCCAGCCGGATGCGACAGGTGCTCGTCAACCTGCTGGCCAATGATCTGCGTTACTCACCTGTGGGCGGCACCATCAGGCTGACGGGTGAAATCGATGGGAGCAAATTCCTGATCGCCATACAGGATGACGGCCCTGGAATTCCTGCCGATGATCTACAGCATGTTTTTGAGCGTTTTTACAAATCAACCGATTCGGGCGGGATGGGTCTCGGCCTGGCAATCGCCAAACATCTCGTTGAAGCTCATGGCGGCAGCCTCACAGCAGAAAATGCACCGGTCAGGGGAACGATTTTCCGCATTTTATTGCCTCTTACAGCTTAAAATAACTAAGGAAGCCAACCTCTCGGAAGATCCACCGCAGTACCTTTCTAATCCCAAGCTTGGATTTTATACTGCTTAATATATCCGCACCTGGCGAACAGAGATTGCCTTTTCCCTGGTCTTGATTGGGATACTTCGGACCGTAACTCGGCCCCTTGATGTGCAGCGAGCACCACCCATCATCTTGCTCTAGATTGGATGACCCTTCACAACCTTTCCACATCCACTTCATATTCACTACACAATCTATTCGTATCATTGAAAGCATAAGGTTCAAGGCTCACCGTTTTGACATTTGATTGAAGATTATCGGTGTAATGACACCTGCGATCGCTTTTCATGCCAAAACCGGAGCAGCCAACCTGAAAAAATAGGAGAAAAGAAAATGGAACAAAGAATGGATTCTGATTGCGGAGCAGGTTCGCACGCTGGTCTCAGGCATCTACTGCCTTTCCTGGTCATCCCCATGGCCTTCATGTTGATGCACGGTATGGCTCGCCACACATATGCCCGCATGGGTGGGCAGCGCCGAGAAGACTGGAAAAACGGTGTGCCGCCCATCTTCGCCGAGCTACACCGCCGGGCACATGCTGCTGAAGCTGAAAAACCGGTTGAAATACAGGCTTGATCGATAACGGGGAATAACCTTGCTGAATGACCAGGCTCGAGCCGTTGAACAGGTCAGCAGGAAGCTTGTTCGTAGGAGCGACCCATCAAGACGATCATCAATCTCTCCTGAGGCGATCTCATAGCTAGCTATAAAATCCCAAGCCACAAGACGTGTCGCCCCTAAAATTGATATCTAGCCTCTCTAAGGCGTCTTATTTACGAAGACAGTTCTTATGTATAGACGCCCCAGCCGGGGCGTCTATACAAATAAATGATTACAGGCTATTATCTCTTGGCGAGACAGTCGGTCGGCAACCAATATAAAACATCTATTTGCAGCACTGCCTGAGGAGTAAATCCAGCTATTCCAGGTTCCGTTCGATCTCAGAGAGTAAGTCGCGTAACACAGCCTTCTCTGCTAGCAATGTTTGCTGCCCGAACTCCGTACCGTTCTTTATTTCATTGATCGTATCATCGCGGGAGTGAAACGGGCTGGTCATCGGCCCACCGGTGACCTCAGGACCAGATCGAACGCGTTTGATCACCAGCTTTTTAAAATCGTCATCAGATAGGGAATCAACCGGGATAATTTTCTCCTTGCCGGTGATGATCTCCTGGTAGTAGATAAATTTATCCCGCACGGGGTCGTAGCAAAGCGGTTTTTTCTGGCTTGGACGGTCAATTATTGGAAATGGCATTAATCAATTACCTTCATTGGTTTTACACTGGAAATGTAGATGGCAGATGCTCGCTAAGTAGATGCTTGCATTCTCATTATAACATCAGGATAAATAACGATTCAAAGGGACCCCCTGCCAGCGCAGGTAGACCTTATGGCCACCAGCAGCTCCGTCACTGGTCGCTTTGGGCAGCCAGCCTCCGGAGTAAAACCATCCCGAGCATGCCGTGGGATCGCGTGGAGGCGGCTGTTTAGATTCGGCTATAATAACCCTACACCTGATCCGTCAGAAGGGAACCCAATATGAACCTGGCAATTGAAACGCAGGACCTCGGGAAACGTTATCGAGACGTTATAGCCGTTGAGCATCTCTCTCTGCGCGTAGCCGAAGGAGAAATATACGCTTTCCTCGGCTTGAATGGCGCCGGAAAAACCACCACCATCCGCATGCTGCTTGGGATGATCAAGCCTAACACAGGGATTGCCCAGGTGCTTCAGACCAGGGTGCGGGTGGGTGAGAAGGAACCCTGGAAATCGGTGGGGTATATGGTGGAAGATCCGCATGCCTACCCTGAGCTGACGGTGCGCGAGAACCTGGAAGTCGCCCGGCGCTTGCATCCTGGCACACCGCCCAAGTCAGTCGGAAATATCATCGAGCGTCTTGGTCTGGCAGCATACGCTGACCGGCGGGCCGGCACGCTTTCGCACGGCAACGCCCAGCGCTTGGGATTGGCAAAAGCCCTGATCCATGACCCCCGGCTGCTCGTTTTGGATGAGCCCGCCAACGGGCTGGACCCAGCCGGGATTGTCGAGATCCGCCTCCTGTTGCACGAGCTGACGAGCGTCCGCGGTGGGACGGTTTTCATGTCGAGTCACATCCTGGCTGAAGTCTCACGTCTCGCCGGGCGGATCGGGATCATCCACAAAGGGCACCTGCTGCAGGAATTGAATATCGATGAGCTGGAGCGGAATCGGAAGAGGCGGCTTTTAGTGCGGGCGCGTGACTCTGAGGCCGCTTTGCGTGCGTTGATCGCTGCCGGGCAGCCAGCCGAAATGCTCCCGGAAGGAACCATAGAGCTCAAAAATGCTTCTTCCATTGAACGCCCTGATGACATCAACCGCCTGCTGGTCGATGCCGGAACACCACCAACTCAGCTGATGGTCGAGGAAGAGGAGCTGGAGCAGTATTTCCTCAGGCTGGTTGGGATGGATGGAGGGCTGCAAAATGAATAATACTAAGGATATGCTTTGGATAGAACTGCGCAAAGCCATCCGTTCCAGAATGCCTCTGTGGACCACATTGGGATCTCTGTTTATGCCATTAGGAATAGCCTTCTTAATATTCGTCTCCAAGAATCCGGAGATCTTCCAAAAGCTTGGCCTGGTCAGTGCCAAAGCCAATCTGATGGCATATTCCGCCACAGATTGGCCATCCTACCTGGTTTTGTATGGAGAGATAATTTCAGCCGGCGGATTCTTCTTTTTCATCATTGCCATTAGCTGGGTATTTGGTCGCGAATTTGCCGATGGCACCCTGAAAGATATGCTGGCCGTGCCGGTTCAACGCTCGATAATCCTCCTGGCAAAATTTATTGTAACGGCTATCTGGTGTGGAGCAATGGCCATAATTATTTTAGTTTTTGGCTTGGTCATCGGTGCGATCATTCAACTACCGGGAGGGACGATCAGTGTGATCCTCCATGGCAGCACCGTCATGGCAATAACAGTCTGTCTGGTTATTGCGGTCGTTTTTCCATTTGCGCTCGTTGCCAGCGTGGGGCGAGGTTATCTATTGCCAATGGGCGTGGCGGTACTCACCCTAATTATGGCTAACCTGGTGATGGTGATAGGGCGTGCTGAATACTTCCCCTGGGCAATACCTACCATATATGCACAGGGAGAAACCTCCCTGACACCGATCAGCTATGGGTTGGTGATTTTTACCGGTCTGGCGGGGATGCTCGGGACGTATCTATGGTGGAAGTATGCCGACCAGAATCGCTAGGTACGATCTGTTTGTCGGTCAGACCGTTTACAATTCATATTAGAACCCGGAGATTTCCCGCTCAAAATCCATTCCAAGATTTTATGTAGAGACGCTCCAATGGAGCGTCTCTACGAATACACCATCACCGTTTGATTCCAGGCGAGTTATGGAGAGACTGCACAACGAAAACCGGTATAGGTATTTTGACTAGATGGGGGGTAGTTGTTGAGACGGTAAGCAACGCGGAGATATAACCAGGGGTGGGCCCAAGAGCCACCACGAAACACTCTATAATTCCCGCTGGTCGGTCCAGGTGGATTGTTATGCGGGGTCACGTTGTAGTAATCCG
>JBGOYO010000249.1:0-5139 GCA_041479715.1 Anaerolineae bacterium | reverse complement strand
CGGCGCTGTTTTTGCCGACAGTGCAAATCGTGTCAGCGATCGCACTGGGTTTCATCGTCTGGTATGGAGGATTACAAGCTCACCTGGGGATCATGACCATCGGTGGAATCCAGGCCTTTGTGAGCTACCTGACCTTCATGATGTGGCCGATACAGGACCTGGCACGCGTGTACGCCGAGATGCAGCATTCCATCGCTTCGGGAGAGCGCATATTTACCTTGCTTGATTCAGTCCCGGAGGTATTTGATCGCCCAGGTGCGGTCGACCCTGGCACGATAAAGGGTGATATCGAATTCGATCATGTAGATTTTACCTATGAGGACGGCAAACCGGTGTTAACTGACTTCACCATGAAGATCAAGCCAGGCGAGATGATCGCGCTGGTTGGACCCACTGGGGGCGGAAAAAGCACGATTGTCAATTTACTATGCCGTTTTTATGAACCCAAACGCGGGGTGATCAGGATCAATGGGAAGGACTATACTGAATTCACCTTGCATGGGATACAATCTCGCGTGGGGATCGTGCTGCAGACCCCGCATCTTTTTTCAGGAACAGTAAGGGAAAACATCCGTTATGGATGTCTAAACGCAGCGGATGAAGATGTAGAAAACGCATCAAAGTTAGCCGGAGCGCATGACTTCATCCAGAACTTTGAGAAAAAATACGACCAGGACGTGGGTGAAGGAGGAAACCTGCTTTCGGTGGGTCAAAAGCAGCTGATTAGCATCGCCCGCGCGATCCTGGCACAGCCGGATATATTCATCATGGACGAAGCCACCAGCTCGGTGGATACGCTAACCGAAGCACTTATCCAGCGAGGAATGGAAAATTTAATGTATGGTCGGACGAGCTTTATCATCGCCCATCGTCTATCGACGATCAAGCGGGCGAACCGGATCATCGTGGTAGAAGATGGACGCATCACCGAGATGGGTACGCACGCTGAACTACTCCGGGCGAGAGGACATTACTACCGCTTGTATACGCAGCAGTTCCGAGAGGAGCGCGAACAGGAATTCGATCCATTTTTATCGCAGGCGCCTTCCTTAACTGCAGACTGATGTTTGTGTCAACCTAGCTGAATGTAAATCCTTCCTGGCAATGTGGGAAGGATTTTACGTTTTTATTGCCTTTGGTAGCAGTGTATAATATTTATCCGATGAAAACGGATGAGATGCTATAACAACTGGAGATAATATGCCTGTCATTGGACAACCCATCCATCGTATTGATGCACTCGGTAAGGTTATAGGGGAGACGCTTTATCCCGGCGATATCAACCTGCCTGATCAGATTTACATGAAGATTTTATTTGCCGGAAGACCGCATGCCATCATTCACTCCATCGATACATCACAAGCAGATACTCTTCCGGGGGTGATTGCTACATTTACCGCCAAAGATGTTCCAGTAAATGAGTACGGCCTGATCTATAACGACCAACCGGTGTTATGCGGCCCGGGATCAAGCAAACCCTACACCGACCGAGTACGTTTTATTGGAGACCAGGTGGCGTTGGTGGTGGCAGAAACCGAGGAAATTGCTGTTAAAGGGCGCGACTTGATCAAGGTCGAGTATGAAGACCTGCCAGTCTTGACGGATATGGAAAAAGCCATGCAAGAGGAGGCGATCCAACTGCACCCGGATCGCGGCTCTAATATCTTCTGCCATTACCGCATCCGCAAAGGGAACGTGGAAGACGGATTTTACAAGGCTGATGTCATAATCGAAGGGGAATACCACACGCCGAGCCAGGAACATGCTTATCTTCAACCGGAAGCTGGAATTGGATATATTGATGAGGAGGGGCGTGTCACCGTCCAGGTCGCCGGGCAGTGGACGCACGAGGACCAACAACAAATCGCGCACGCGCTCAACATCCCCGTCGAAAGTGTACGCGTGATCTACCCGGCGATTGGGGGAGCGTTTGGGGGTCGAGAGGACATGTCGGTCCAAATTGTCCTGGCGCTGGCTGCGTGGAGGTTGCACCAACGGGGAATCGATCGACCGATAAAAATCATCTGGACGCGGGAAGAATCCATCATCGGTCATCATAAACGCCACCCATATATTCTACGATCGCGCTGGGGGGCGAGTAAGGAAGGGAAACTCCTAGCGGCTGAGGTGGAAGTGATTGCGGATGGGGGAGCGTATGTATATACGTCCACAAAAGTGCTTGGTAATGCAACGTTGATGTGCACAGGACCATACGAAATACCCAATGTCAAGGTGGATTCCTATGCGGTGTATACCAATAACCTTCCTAATGGCGCTTTCAGGGGATTCGGTGGACCCCAAGGGGCATTCGAAGCCGAGACACAAATGAACCGCCTGGCTGAGAAACTAGGGATGGACCGGGTTGAGATACGGCGAAGAAATGTGCTTACTGAAGGTGCACTACTAACCGTGGGCACGCCGCTTCCAAAAGGAGTAACGATTGACAAGGTGGTTGATAAATGCGGAGAAGAGCTAAGTCAATCTCTGGTCGCCCACCAACCTTCTACAAAACCCAGCTTATTGCGAGGGACGGGTTTCGCCTGCGCCTTTAAAAATGTCGGTTTTTCGTTCGGTGCGCCAGAGCAGTCTATGGCGACGGTAGAAATAAAAGGTGGTGCTGAAATGGATGAAGTGATCCTGCACCACGCCGGAGCAGACGTTGGGCAGGGTGCGCATACCATCATGGTGCAGATTGCAGCTGAAACCCTGGGGATTCCTACAAACAGAATCCGATTGGTTGTCTCCGATACGGCTGTCACGGGTGATGCTGGTAGCGCTTCAGCCTCAAGGATGACGTTCATGGCTGGGAATTCGATAAAAGGCGCATGCGAAATGGCGCTTGAGAAGTGGAAGGCTGAAGACCGCCCGGCAGTTGCCACCTACCAGTACAGACCGCCACCTACCACGATGTATGACCCACAGACGGGCAAGTCGGAACCTAATTTTGCTTATGGATACGTCGCCCAAGGAGTGACACTTGAGGTGGATGTTGAGACAGGTCTCATCCATATTTTGGAAGTGATCTCGGTTAACGATGTTGGGCGTGCAGTTAATCCACTTAATGTGCAGGGACAGATTGAGGGGGGTGTGGTGCAGGCATCAGGATATGCTATTTTGGAAAATTTTATTCAAAAAGATGGCTATGTTTTAACCCCATTGCTGTCGACCTACTTGATCCCGACCGTTGATGACATTCCGGACAGGGTAAAGCCTGTAATAGAGGAATATGCTGACCCGATCGGTCCGTACGGGGCAAGAGGGATGGCAGAGATGCCATTCCTGCCATTGACGCCGGCGGTGATTGATGCAGTGCACCAGGCGACAGGGGTGTGGTTTTACGAATTCCCGCTAACTCCAGAACGCGTTTTGAGAGGATTGGGCAGATTATGATTGTCTTGATCCGCGGCGGAGGAGATTTGGCCAGTGGAGTGGCATTTCGATTGTATAAATCGGGGTTCAGGGTGGTAATCGCCGAGCTGCCGAAACCATTGGCGGTAAGGCGTCTGGCCAGTTTCAGCGAAGCAATCTATGGGGGGGAAGTAACGATAGAAGGTATTACTGCTAAGAAGGTAAGTGAAATCGATGATCCTTTGCGAGTGCTGCAGCTGCTTTCGAAGGGTCGCATTCCCGTACTCATCGATCCAGACGGGAAATCAGTTCAATCGGTCCATCCTAGTGTGATCGTGGATGCGCGGATGTTAAAACTTCCTCCCGAGCCACTGAAGCACGCGGCGAAATTGTATATCGGACTAGGACCGGGCTTTATCGGTGGGGCGAACTGCCATGCCGCCATCGAGACGCAGCGCGGCCCCTGGCTGGGAAGGGTGCTGTGGGATGGCCCAACCCTGCCTGATAGCGGGACGCCAGAAGCGGTGGGTGAAAAACAGTCCGATCGAGTGCTGCTCTCCCCAACTGATGGCGCTTTGGTGGCGATGAAGTCGATTGGCGACCTGATCAAGCAGGGTGAAACCTTGGCAGAAGTGAACGGTCAGCCGATAAGAGCCCCATTTGATGGAGTATTACGCGGATTGATCCACGCGGAGGTTGAAATCCACAAAGGCATGAAAATTGGAGACCTAGACCCGCGCAATGACCCACAGCTGTGCGACCATATCTCCGACAAAGCCCTGGCTATTGGTGGGGGCGTGCTTGAGGCGATACTTTCAAAAGCAGAGCTCAGGCCTCATTTGTGGGCTTAAGGTTGGAAGCTGGATGATCGCGTCATCGAATTAAGAACCCAGGTGATCAACCCTGAACATTTATGAGACTTATCAAAGCGCTGAGGTATTCTAAGCCGGAGAGCGTGGCCTTCGTAGGGGCAGGAGGAAAGACTACAGCAATATTCCAGGCAGCAAAGGAATTATCGTCAGCGAGTACTGGCAATGCACCTGCCCAGACTGTGCTGGTAACGAGCTCCACGCATTTCGGTATATGGCAAGCGAAACTAGCCGATCAAGTTTACAGTATAAGAACACCCCAAGATATTCAAAAACTTGAAAAACAAATTCCCAACGGAATTTTGCTGCTTTATGGCGAAGAAAAAAAAGATCGCTTGGGTGGTCTGCAACCAAAGTTGTTGGACGGAGTGGACCGATTGGCGAAGGATCACAGCCTACCGCTATTGATTGAGGCTGATGGCGCTCATAACCGCCCGCTAAAAGCACCAGCTGAGCATGAGCCTGCCATCCCTGACTTTATTCAGGTGGTCGTGGTTGTGGCGGGATTAGCAGGATTAGGCAAGCCTTTACAGAATAAATGGGTACATCGCCCGGAAAAATATACTGAATTAACCGGATTACATCCGGGCGAGATCATTACAGGAGAGGCATTGGAAGAGGTGTTGCTCAATAAAGCGGGAGGCTTGAAAAATATCCCACTACAAGCACGCAAGATGGTATTGTTAAACCAGGCGGATACTACGGAGCTGCAATCGCAGGCCAAGATTATTAGCGAAAAGCTGTTGCCCGTTTATCAATCAAGCATTATCTCATCGCTTATGAGACATGGAGCAAGATATCCCACCAAAGAAGACCAAACGACTGATAGTGAAAATAGGATCCATGCAGTAATTGAACGGACCGGAGGAATCATATTGGCGGCTGGGAGCTCGAGCCGGTTTGGTGAGCCAAAGCAGCTTTT
>JBGOYO010000248.1:0-5143 GCA_041479715.1 Anaerolineae bacterium | reverse complement strand
GGGCTCGCGAAGAAGAGAAATCACATCGTAATATACACCGTTCACAAAAATCCTTGGAAAGAATATGGAGGAAAATGCACATGTCACGAAAGTATATTCAGATAGCCTTCTCGATCCTTTTGTTAGCAGGATTAGCTCTGGGGTTTGCCATTAAAGATGGTGCACTCGCCCAAAGTGATTCATCCTCAAAAATAGAAGCAGTATTACTAAATCAGCTTAATACAGGTCCAACCGATTTCTTTGTCGTAATGACACAGAAGGCAGATTTGAGTGCGGCTGACCGCTTGCAAACAAAGGTAGAAAAAGGCCAATATGTTTTTAATACATTGGTTTCAACGGCTAACCGAACACAAGCCGATATACGTTCTTACCTGGATAAGAATGGGATTAATTACAAGTCCTACTACATCGTAAATACTATCCTGGTAAAAGGTGGTGACCTGGCTCTTGCTACGACGATTGCAGACCGATCAGATGTATCAGCAATCAATGCAAATCACGGATACCAATTAGAACAACCTATCAATCCCAGACCAAGCACAACTCAACCACAATATGTCGAGCCCAATATTAGCTTTGTGAAGGCCGACCAGGTTTGGGCGATGGGAATCACCGGACAGGGTACGGTGCTTGCAGGGAATGATACTGGGCTAGACGAAACCCACCCAGCAATTGCTCCTCACTACCGAGGTTGCTTAAATCCACCTACATGCACCGTATGGGACAACAACTATAACTGGTGGGATGCAACTGGCACATACCCGACTGATCCATATGATGGTTTTGGGCATGGAACGCACACCACGGGTACCATGGTCGGTGATGATGGTGCAGGTAACCAAATTGGAATGGCTCCTGGTGCCCAAACAATCCATTGTAAGCTGATGGATGATGGCGGTTATGCTACAGATGAGTGGATCACAACATGCTTCCAATGGGACCTTGCGCCTTGGGATCTGACTGGAAGTAATCCCGATCCGAGTAAAGCACCCGATGCTGTTAATAACTCATGGGGTTGGCCAGGTGGTGGAGTTAACTCAAACCGTGAGGCTACTGATGCTTTATTAGCTGCTGGTATTGTTGCAGAGTTCTCGGCTGGAAATGAAGGTTCTGGATGCCAGACTTTACGCAGCCCCGGAGACTTTGTCGAAGTATTTACTACCGGTTCAGTTAATCACGCTGGTGGCGTACTACCTGGTACACTGACTGGATTTAGCAGCCGCGGCCCGTCGGTATTGGATCCAGGATATTTTCCGGATTTCATGGCTCCAGGTGAAAATATCCGTTCATCCTTACCAGGTAACCAATATGCGTACTGGGGTGGTACATCCATGGCTGGACCCCACGTAACGGCTCTGATTGGTTTAATGTGGTCGGCTAACCCTGCGTTAAAGGGACAAATCGACACCACCTATTCCATTATCCAACAGTCAGTAGTACCACTCACTGGTCAAAATGGATCGAATTGTGGTGGTGACTATTCAGTTGGACCCAATAATGATTGGGGTTATGGCACTATTGATGCACTGGGTGCGGTCCAACTCGCCATTGCAATGGGTGGATCCGGTCAGATGGATGGTCATGTGACCGATGGGATCAGCGGTAATCCAATAGAAGGTGCAACCGTCCATGCTTTGCATGAAGATGGATTTGCTTGGGATACTCAAACCGATGCCACTGGGTACTACACCATGACAGTTGGGGCGGGGATTTTCGAAGTCACTGCTTCACACCCTCTCTATGTACCCACGACTGTAACTGGCGTCGAAGTCATCACCGATACACTTACCACACAAAACATTGTGCTTATCCCACGAGGTAAGTTAATCGGTTATGTGACTGATTTCGATAATGGATTCCCACTAGTTGGAGCGACTGTTACTGCCAGTGATGGCACTGTGGCTACTACACTTGATAACGGCTATTATGAGATGTATCTGGAACAAGGGACATATACAGTCACAGCAACCATGCAGGACTATGCACCCGAAGCTGTGAGCGTCGATATCGCTGCAGGTGAGGAGACTCAACAAGATTTTGCGTTGAAAGCAGCCATTGTGTTCTCTCCAAGTCCATTGCACGTTACATTGGATTTGGGGGACACCTCTAATACTGGGGCGACTATCCTTAATCGTCTACCAACCGATTATGCGTTTGAGTTCCAGGAAAAAGACGGAGGATTCGTTCCCAGTTCTGTGAAGAATTCCACCACTGCAACACCATTACCCGTTGTTGAAAATCCTGGTACTGCTTCGGTGGTTAACCTCACAGCACCCTTTGGCACTGCAGAATTCAATCCAGCTCGACCAGATGTATGGACAGGTGCTGCATCCTATCCGCAGACGATTGTTCGCTACGCCAAGGTTCAATGCCCTGGTGAAAATAATTCCTTCTACATCTTCGGTGGTGTCTCTGATGGTGCGGTCATCGGTAATGCCCGCCGATTCGATGCAAATAGCAACACGTGGACAGACCTAGCACAAATGCCGAGTTTCAATGAAGGAGAGAATGGCGTCTGCTACGAAGGAAAGATCTATGTGACCGTAGGTGGTGGCGCACAAGGTTTCTTGATCTATGACATTGCTTCCGATTCTTGGAGCTCAGGTCCCGTTATACCTCGAGGAGTCGAGTGTGGTGCCATGGCAGCCTGGAATGGAAAGGTCTATATAATCGGTGGAGACGATAACTTCTATCCATTAGATGGTGTCTCAGACCAGGTCAATGTCTATGATATTGAGACTAATTCTTGGGTTACGAACGGCACATCCATGCCGACTGGTGTAAGCAATGATGGCTTTGTTCAACTCGGACAATATGTATATATAGTCGGTGGCTGGTCCAATGCATTTCCAACCAACGCAAACGTGACCCAGCGGTACGATCTGGAAAACGATGCCTGGGAATTAGGTGCTACTTTCACACCTGCTAAAGCCGATTTCCCTCTGGCTGGAACGAGCGAATTCCTATATGCCATCGCGGGAGATCAAGATGGTGGTGGTTATTGGGATTCTTCAAACACTGTTTGGCGGTATGACTTCAATTCATGGCCGAATGGAGTATGGGAAGATACTGGCGACAACCTTCCGTTTGCTATCCAGGCTCACTTTGGTGGCTTTGCTACTGACGCATTCACAGGCGGAGAAGTCTGGTCTGTAGGTGGATTGGAAGGCTCATCCTTCACATTCCACGCTGATTCCCTGTATAAAGAAGCTGAACCCCCATGGTCACCAATTCCACCTGACGTACCCTGGATAGGTGAAGTACCGGTTTCTGGGACTGTGTCTGCAGGAGAAACATTACCTGTAAGCATATACTTCACAGCGACCCAAGCAATCGGTATCAATCAACCCGGAGATTATCTGGCTACCTTAAAAATATCCGGTGACCCCAAGGTTAATGTTCCCGTTGTCATGACGGTCTTACCTCCCGCCAACTGGGGTAAATTTGACGGAACAATAACTGACAAGTGCACGAATGAGCCAATAGAAGGAACATTGGTTGAAATTAGCGGCGGTGTACCCATTTCACAGACAACGGCGGACGAAAATGGATACTACTCAGCGTGGATTGAGCAGGGAACCTATAGCGTCACTTATAGTGCATCCGGATACTTTGGTACAAGTGACGTAGTTGATATCCTGCCTGGTGAGATCACAACAGCCAACGTAGCTCTCATTCCAAATCGCCCATGCATCTCGGTCAATCCAGATTTTATCGAGGCTTGGGTGCTCACGGATACTGCTGTTTACACTACAGGAGGCTTGAAGTTAACCGATCTTGGCGGAATAGATCTCACTTATGAATTCCGTGAAAAACCAGGCGGGTATACTCAAACTCTGAAAATTGAAACAACGCCAGGAGCTTTATCGACAGTTCTTTCACCAGACTTTGTTTCAAAGCTCACAGTTTCGAAATCGAATGGGTTTAATCCTTACGCTGGTACGGTGGCGATCTTCAAGGATCAAGATCCATGGGGAACTACCGAAGAAGAAAACATCCTAACATCATACGGAATTCCATATGAAGTTCACACATCATCCGATTTTGACACGCTTGATTTCAATCAATTTAGTATGATCGTCATCGCTGGCGGGCAAACAGATGGTTTCTATGCCGCATATGGAATCTATGCGAATAAGTTCGAGGAATATGTTGATGGCGGTGGTTTCCTTAACTTCATTGCAGCTGACTTTGGGAATCTGCATGCTCCGCTTCCTGGTGGTATGACTTGGACCTTTACTCCTCAAGATTGCAATGTCATCGTTGATCCTGCTCACCCAGTTGTTCAGGGCGTGCCAAACCCATTCTGTGGCACATCGGGCAGCCATGGTTTCTTCTCGAATCTGCCTGCAGACGGCCATGTAATCGCAACGCAGCAATCTGATGGTCAGCCTACAATCGTCGAATACCCAATTGGTTCCGGGTGGCTTATGGCTCTCGGTCAACCGCTTGAGTATTCTTACTTCTATGGGCAGGATGCAGGTCCGATCTTGGTAAACACCCTGCTTTATGGAAATCAATATATCCCGGTAGGTGACGTGGTACCCTGGGTAACGGAAGTACCAGTCTCAGGTACAGTAACCGCTGGTAGTACCAGCGACATCGGTATCTACTTTACATCCCAATACACGGATGGCACCCCAATGCCGCTAGGTACCTATACCGCTACTTTGTTGATCACGAACGATGATCCTGTCGCACCCAGGCCAAACATACCAGTGATCATGCACATTGTCAGCGAATACCTCGCACCTACGGCTGATTTTAGCGCTACCACACCGGTGAATGTTGGTGATCCCACGGTATTCACGAATCTCACCGAAGGAGGAATTCCTCCAGCGAACACATTCGAGTGGAACTTCGGTGATGGTATCACAATGACTGTAAGCACACTGGATCCAGTGAATCATGTATATGTTACATTTGGCAGCTTTACAGTGACCTTAAAAGCCTGCAACAGTCAAGGATTATGTGATACTGCTACTAAAGTTGTGGATGTGCTGCCAAAGGTAATCTTGTTACCGTTGGTCAACAGAAACTAACTTCTTCCCTATCCCTTGATCATTCAAGGGTGAGAAAAGAAGCCTCATAAAGTTTGAGCCTGCGGGTGGAAACATCCGCAGGCTTTTCTTTTCAATGGGAT
>JBGOYO010000247.1:0-5157 GCA_041479715.1 Anaerolineae bacterium | reverse complement strand
GTAGACGCTGTCCGTAGAGGCATGAAGGTTCAAAGTTTTACCCAGCGCAACCGTAAAGATGGCTCTTTATTGGATGTGGAGGTCTTTGGGATCCCGGTGGTCTTGGGTGGAAAACAGGTAGGCTCACTCGGTTTATATCACGATATCTCGAACCTGGTTCATCCCCAGGTCGCCGCCCCCGAGGTTGTGAAACCGCTCCCTGTCGAAGCAGCGGAACCACTCCCTGTCGAAGCAGTGGAACCGCTCCATGTCGATGCAGTGGAACCACTCCCTGTCGAAGCAGTGGAACCACTCCTTGTCGAAGCAGTGGAACCACTCCCTGCCGAAGCTGAATCTCGGGTTTCGGAAATTGCGCCGGAGGTCGAAGAGGAACCACTTCCTGTACCCGAGCCTGAAGAAAAGGCAGCTGTTCCGGTTGTTCCATCGCGCCGGCGTTTAATACCAATTGAAAAGATCGAAGGCATTGGTCCAGTCAATGCACGCAAATTACTGGATGTTGGGGTGAAGACCACCGATGACCTGCTCAATCAAGGCAAGAGCCGGAAAGGTCGCGAAGCCCTGGTCGAAAAGACTGATATCTCATCTTTATTGATCCTCAAGTGGGTGAACATGGCCGATTTAATGCGCATCCATGGGATTGGCGAGGAGTATAGCGAGCTGCTCGAGCGTGCCGGTGTGGATACGGTTAAAGAGCTGCGCAACCGCAACCCGAACAACCTGTATCAGGCCATGGCAAATGCAAATGAGTCTCTCAAGCTCGTCAGGAGACTGCCTAAATTATCCGACGTAGAGAGATGGGTGAGAGAAGCCAAAGAGTCGGAATCCCTGATGACCTATTAGTAATAGAGGAAAAAAGGAGTCGCAGTGGTAGGTTGGTTGCTCCTGTGGCTCCTTTTTATGTATACTGATATGTTAACTGATGTATTTGTAGCTAAAACCTAGGAAATGCATCGGCAAAAAAGTCAAGCCTCGCTTCAACCGGAGGGATTTCTCAGAGCTTTTTTTACTCAGTCTTCGATTTTCCCGCCTCGTACCATGACACTCGTCAGACCTATTAGGTTGTAACTAATAAAGGCTGATTTGACTTGATATGTCTCTGGAATTCGTCCAGACATAATGCGGATAGACTGCTGCTCAACACAGAAGGTAAAAACCGTACCCTGATAGTAAACGGAGATAAATCTGGATATTGGTACCTACCGCCTGGGGGTCGAGGGCATCCTGTTGAGCTGGGTTTCTACATCTTCACTGATTTTAACGTTAGGACTAGGAGAAAATAATGAGGTTTCCCTGTTGGTTCGACCAGCAGTTTCCCTGCCCAGCCAGGACACCGTCTCTGATTGGCGTTGACTTTTCAGCCAAAACAGGACAGAATTAAGCAGCTGATGGCAATGCAAATAGTTTAATAGAACTCAATATACTTTATCCAAGTTTCAGATCGTTGACAGCAGTGCGTAATGGAGAAAGGATCAAATGGGAACCAATACCACCGAGAAACAAATCCCTCTCACCCGATATGCCTGGTTATCGATTGCGGCTGCTATAGTGACCATTACCATGAAGTCCAGCGCTTATTTCCTGACCGGCTCGATCGGGTTATTATCAGATGCCCTCGAATCAATGGTCAACCTGGTTGCCGCAGTGGTGGCACTTTTAGTGCTAACTCTGATCACTCGTCCAGCCAATGATGAGTTCACCTTCGGTTATTCGAAGGCAGAGTATTTCTCCAGTGGCTTCGAAGGCGGGATGATCCTGCTGGCAGCCGGGGCAATCGTTATCACTGCCCTGCCGCGGTTGTTACACCCGGTACCATTGGAAAAACTCGGTCTTGGTCTGGCGATCTCTGTAGGCGCCTCTTTAATCAACCTTGCGGTATCAATGGTCCTGATGCGAGCGTCAAAGCGCTACAACTCCATTACACTGGAAGCGGATGCAAAACATCTGATGACGGATGTGTGGACCACCGCAGGGGTGCTGGTTGGGATTGTATTGGTGTGGGTGACCGGTTGGCTACGTCTTGACCCGATCATCGCCATCCTGGTTGCAGTGAATATTTTATTTACCGGTTACCGCCTGCTCGTTCGCTCAGGTCGCGGCTTGCTGGATGTAGCCATTCCCCAGGAAGAGCTTTCCACAGTGAAAACGATCCTTGATTCATATAAAGAACAAGGGGTGAGCTACCACGCCTTGCGGTCGAGACAGGCTGCTGCCCGCAAGTTCATGGTAGTGCACCTGCTCGTACCAGGAAACTGGAGTGTCAGAAAAAGTCACTCACTGGCCGAACAGTTCGAAAATCAGGTCATCGAAACCATCGCTAATGCCAACATTGTGACCCATATCGAGCCGATCGAGGATCCCCTTTCTTTGAAGGATGCTAGCATTGATCGGGAGCAGTAGGAAAATCATCATCATATGCTCCTGGTTGAATGAACCCCAAAAAGGATCTGGTACGGATTTGCAATTCTCAAGAGCAGTCCGAGACTGCTCTTGAGTGCTGCAGTTATCGTGGGGTTATGGATTATTGTGCGAAGGTATCCACCAGCAGCTTCACATCCCCGCACACCGGGTACAAAATAGGGCAGGTGCAGCCGTGCTTGCGGTACTCGTTCACACATATACGGGCTTCCTGTGGTGTACCAGAAGCGGTGATACGGTCGATCAATTCATCGGTCACGAAATGCTTGGCCCGGTCAATTTGCTCCTCGGTAGCCGGCCAACCTAAAATGGATTGGATCTCCCTGACAACCTCGTCACTCACTCCGGATGATTTGGCAATGTGCGGCTGTTGCGCCAGGTACTGACAAAGCAGGCCTCGGGCGGAATCATACGCCATGTCATGATTGTTATCTACGGAGCAGACAATCAGCTGGGGACGGTCGAAATCATCAAGCCTGCGACCACTCTTCGTGGCACCTTTCTCCAACATCTCCATTGCGCGGTCATTATGTTCCGGCGGCGCGCAGTAATTCAAGACGACACCATCGGCTATTTCCCCGGCTAGTTCCATCATCTGGTCACCCGTTGCGCCGAGCATGATCGGCACATTCCGCGGCTCACGCCGCCCATGCACCACATCCAGCTCAATGCCGTTCACGTGGATGAATTCGCCATCATAAGAGACCCGTTCCATATTCAACAACCGGCGCAGCACCTCAATCGTCTCGCGCATGGCAGTCAGCGGCTTCTTGCGATCGATGCCAACATTTTTCGCCAGCGGATCCCACCACGCACCGATGCCGCAAATAATCCGGTTTGGCGCCAGGTCGTCCAGGGTGAGGAAAGTGGCTGCCAGTAAGCCGATGTTGCGCGTCCAGTTGTTGATCACCCCCGAGCCCACCTTGATACGCTCGGTCACGGCAGCGTAGGCAGCCATCGGCACGATGGCATCTCTGACCAGACGGCTTTCCGCCTGCCAGACAGCTTCAAAACCCTTGCTTTCGGCGTACCTGACGTAATCAAGTCCGTCACGCAGGTCATGCGCATCCTGCAGGTATAAAGCTACACGTTCCATAATAACCACTCCCATCGCCCCCCATGCTGTTGGGCAAGCCTATTGATTACCAGGCTAAAGTTCGTTGAGGCGCGCCCACATCTGTGGAGCCAGCTGGCGTGAACGGGCAGTAATCCGCTGCTCGTCCATGCTCAAAATCTGCTTATCCTTCATTAAAATTTTGCCCTTACACACTGTCGTGTCGACGGTTGCGTCCACCAAACCGAATATGAGATGCCCCAGGAAATTCGCTTCACTCAGAGGCGTTGGAGGTTGGTAGTCCATGATGGCCAGGTCAGCTGGACGACCGATAGAAATCTCACCTAATTTAAGGCCGAATTGTCGCTCAGCAATAGCGGCGTTGTTCTGCAACAGCAACTGGGGGGCTTCGACGAATGCCACGCGTGGGTCGTGGTTGGCCAGCCGGTGCAACAGGTAGGCACAGCGCATTTGGGTCAACATGTCTGATCCCATTCCATCCGTGCCCAACCCAACCAGCACTCCTCGATTCAATAACTTGAACAACGGTGTGACGCCGACCGCATTATTCATGTTCGATTCGGGGTTGTGCACCACACTTGTTCCGGTAGCCGCCAGGATATCCATCTCCGTCTCATCAATGTGGACGCAGTGGACAAAGATGGATTTTTTACCGGTCACACCCAAATTGTCCAGCCTTTTTACCGTGGGCACGTTGTATTTAGCGATCGAATCTTCTCTATCCGCCGCATCCTCAGCCACGTGGATGTGGCAGCCCACACCTGCTTGATGGGCAATTCCAGCACATTCAGTAATGGTCGTATCCGACAAAGTGAACGAGGCGTGCATGCCCATCATCGCTGCAATCTGCCCATCGCCCTTGCCCACTTTCCGGATGAAACGTTTGTTTTCCTCTACCCCTCCACCGGCAGCATTGCGGTCGGAAACTTCATAGCACAGCGATGCGCGGAGGCCGGCTTGCCTGACGGCATTTTCGATCATATCGAGTGATCCTTCGCGCATGGACGGGGATGCATGGTGGTCGATGACCGTAGTCGTGCCATTGCGGATGCACTCAATCAGGGGTACCTGAGCTGAGAGGGTGATGTCCTCCTCATCCAGGGCGCGATCCACCTTCCACCACAACCGCTCGAGGATCTCCACAAAGTTGGAGGCGGGTTCGCCAGGAATGCTCATCCCACGCGCCATGGTAGAGTAAAAGTGGTGATGGGTACAGATGAAACCAGGCAGGATGATTTTTCCCGTGCAATCAATGACGTTGGCGTCAGGGAACCGCAGCCTCATTTCCATATGGCTACCCACCCCCGCGATTTCCTCACCATCTGTGACAACGCTACCGTCCCAGATGACACGGTTCTTTTCCCCTAGCGTGACAACGATTCCATTTTCGAAGTTAGTGGTCATATCGATCCTTCCGCATCTAGTTTTCTCTAAGCACGGCCAGTTCTTCTGGCGTGCGTTCTCTCATCGATATGGCACCCACAAAACACTTCTTGGCGCAGATCGAACAACCAATGCACAGCGCTGGGTCGGTGTGCGGGAAACCCTTACCATCGATGGTGATTGCCAGGTATGGGCAGCGGGCACAATTCCCACAGGAGACGCAATAGTCATAATTGGCTTCCGAGATCTTCTTGACCGATGTCAGCGCCATGAAGTCGGTAATG
>JBGOYO010000246.1:0-5160 GCA_041479715.1 Anaerolineae bacterium | reverse complement strand
TGATATCCAGGCAGGTGGTCAGGTGGTTTGCATCCTTCATCTCGTCGACCACTACCAGACCATGGCGAGTGACCCACTCGCTCTCGATGACCCGGTTAGGGTCATCGATCAGCCAGCGCAGGCTGTGGGTCGGCCAATGGTACACACCCAGACTGAAGTGGTCTTTATTCCCGTCCCCCGTCGATTCGCTCAGGAAAACGATGTGCTCACCGTCTGGGTGCCAGTCGGCAAACACCTTCACCTGCGCCCCAAAGTTGAGAATTTCCTCATCCTGGCTGCCATTGACATCCACCAACCAAAACTGCCTTCCGGCGGGGTGGATATCACGCCGCGGGTAAATCAAGTGTGTGCCAGGTTTATTCAGCTCCGGCACCGTCCAGTTCGCCGCAGCCGGCTTGGCGATGGGCAGCCTCTCACCCGATACCAGATCATGGCGATAAATCCAGGTCGGTTCGATCACCATGCCGGCTTTGAAGTCATAATTCGCCCCATAGAAAAGGTGTTTGCCATCAGGGTGCAGCATACCCCCACGGATAAAGTACGGCGGGCGGTCGTCTGTGAGCGGCTCCATCACCAGGGGCTTAGAAATATCCACACGATAGAGACGGGCAAATTCATCCCCATTATGATCTTCCGAGACGATTACTGCCTCCGAATCGGGCGTCCAGCTCACCAGCTCGGTTGCTTCTGGGGTGTGGGTCAGGGCGAAGGGAGGCTGAGAGCCATCTGACGGCACTAAAAATACATCGATATTCTCGTGCATACGATACCATTGGAATGCAACCCAACGTTTGTCGGGTGACAACTTGGCTTCCACCACAGTAGGTAGGGTCATCAGCTGGTGCAGGTAAGCATCATGGGTCATATGTTATGTCTCCAACAAGGTACACAGTTTCATACCAGGCGTATTCTTGGCTGAGGCACAAGTTGTGGCTTTTCACCTCGCACATACATATAGAAAATCGCCTCGCCCAAGCTGAAATTTCCATCATCCAGCAGATACGAGTAACCGCGCTGATGAGATATCGACTGATCCGTTTCACGGCGGGATTCCCATACCTGTCGGACTGTGGAGGTAAGGTCAGACACCTGAATGTTGACCAACCCTGCATCCGCCATCCCGCTGCGAAAGTCGTCCGGGGTGGATTCGCACAGGTAATCCAAACCGATCAGGGTCAGCTCCTGGCGCACCTGCGAGGGTACAGGCCTGGTCACGATCACGTCAGTCAGGACCATCTTCCCACCTGGAGTGAGCACACGTGCCATCTCCGTCTGTCCAATCTCGGTCGGCAACGAGCTTGGGTAAACGATTAATTCACTCACCAAGGCGTCGTAGCTTGAATCGTCCAGGGAGAGATGATCCTTCTCAGCGGTAATAAACTCCACCAGGCCTTCCAACCCCATCTCATGAGCAGCCCGGCGGGCGATCTCGAGGCTTTCCTGGTCTAATTCCAGACCCGTCACCTTGCCAGTTTCCATCATCTCCGCCAGGCGGAACGCCACCTCTCCCGCTGCACTGCACAGCACCAGGATGCGCTTGCCTTCCACCGGCGCCAGGTCTGCAGATAATTGCTCCAGGATGGGGGATAAGCGGTCGATCTCACTCCGGTTCCATTTCATAACTGCCTTCCCTATAGTTGATAAACTCAAAGTACTTGCTGATTTTCTGCTCCATTCATTCAAACGGTTTGCTCATGGACAGGTATTTCACTTCAGAAGAGGTATGGGATTAATCGCCATGAACACTTGCAGTATGCTTCCCATTCGGTACCAAACTCCTGGTGCATCACTGCCTCCTCATCCCGGATGCGGAACAGGATGACGGCGAGGAAGACCACGCTGGCTACTAGCCCGATCCAGGAAAGGAACACGCAGGAGATGCCCACTGATAAAGCCATCACCCCCAGGTAACGCGGATGGCGGATAAAACGATAGATGCTGCCAGTGATCAAATGGTGGTCGGATTGAATGGTTACATCGGCACTGTACTGTTTGCCAAGCGCCAAACCTGACCAAAAAACCAGAGCGTATCCCACAGCGGAGAGCCCGACCCCCAGCCAGCGCACAATTCCCCCATTATTGAACACCGCAATGCCACGCCGGTCACAGAATGGGATGAAGAAGAGCGCTATGTACAGAGATAGCACCAGCCCTACGCGCACCACTCTCTGGCGGAACACGAACTTGCTCTCCTCCCCCCGTCCGCCACGGATCTCCTCAGTTGACTCGTACGCCTGGATTCCCACCAGCAGGCTGAACAAGGCGACAGCCACTGAATACCAGAGGCGGGGTGGCAGAGAAAAGTATCCCGGCAGGTCATCCAGACCCCATCCGAGCAGGGTCACAACCAGGTAAATAAGCAGCGTAGCGATAAAAAACGTGATAGCGCGTAAGAGTTTCACAAACCCTCCTGTTGACCGGATCAACCCGTCCATCACCTGCCTGGCACTAAGGGTGGCGTGCGTTTATTTTACACCCGCTAGACAGTCAAGGTGACTTCCAGCCTGTCCATCACTGGAAAAGGCGACGTCAATTAAAACACTCTAAGCTGCAGTGATGAATATTGATGTAAAATTGTTGCCTACACAGCTATGCCATTCACCCCCACACGTGACCGGGTTGACCCCGAAATAACTAATCCCACCCCCATTCGCCGCCCGGAATGGATCAGGGTGCGCGCCCCTTCAGGTGAAACTTACCAGAACCTGCAAACCCTGATGCACAGTAAGGCGCTCCACACCGTATGTGAAGAAGCCATATGCCCCAATATGGGCGAATGCTGGGGCACGGGTACTGCCACCTTCCTGATGTTGGGTGATATATGCACCCGCACCTGCGGTTTCTGTGACATCAAGCACGGGCAGCCCACTTCGCTGGATTGGTTGGAGCCGGAACGCGTTGCCCAGGCGGTGAAGTCCATGCAGCTCAAGCACGCCGTCATCACCAGCGTCAACCGCGATGACCGAAAGGATGGCGGCGCCCCCATCTTCGCCATGGTCATCCGCCGCATCCGTGAGCTTCATTCCGGCTGCTCCATCGAAGTGTTGATCCCCGATTTCAAGGGCTCGTTGGAAGCCCTTCAAATCGTCATGGCTGCCCGCCCGGAAATCCTCAACCACAATGTGGAAACAGTTCCCCGCCTATACAAAGCTGTCCAGCCCCAGGACCACTTCGAATGGGCTGCTGCCACGCTGAGCAATGCCAAAAAGCTCGACCCCGAAGTGTTAACCAAGTCAGGTATCATGGTTGGCCTGGGGGAAACCATCGATGAAGTAAAAGATGTTATGCGCTACCAGCGCAGCTGGGGGGTGGATATCCTGACGGTGGGGCAGTATCTGCAGCCCAGTAAAAAGCACCTGCCGATTGAGCGCTATTATACGTTGGATGAGTTCGCAGAAATTAAGGAATACGGTCTCAGCATTGGCTTCCAATGGGTCGAGAGTGGACCTCTGGTGAGGTCCTCCTACCATGCTGCCGAGCAGGTTAGAGAGCTGAGCATCGTGCACCGGAAATTATACGGGTAAGTCTCGCTCAGGCGATCAGCACTACCACCACCCCGATCAATAAACCAAAAAGCATCCCAGCCAACACGTCGGATAAATAATGCACCCCCATGGCGACGCGCGCCAGTCCTACCAGCGGCGCCCAAACCAGCAGGATTAGCCCCAACCAAAGCGGTCCATGCCCGAGTGTGACCACGGCCAGCATGACTGCCCTGACGGCATGCCCGGACGGGAATGAATGCGGATCAGTGCTACGGTAGAATTTCCCCCATTCCCCCTCCGGTCGTCTGCGACGTACAGTGAACTTCATCAGGAACACTACCCCGGCAGTCAGCAGGATGGCAAGGATCAGGGTAAGAGCCAGCTGTTTCCAATATTCCGCCCCAAGCCACCATACCAACCCCAATCCTGCCAGCCAGAACCACGAATCGCCGGAATGCGCCAAAATGACCGCAACGGTGCGCAAAAACCCAGGCTGTTCAGCAATGCGCATCCGTTCGGAGATGCGGGCGTCTAATTCAATCAATTCGCTGCTCGACTGGCCAGGTCTGCCCGAATCATCTCGAGCTGGATCGGTTTATCCACATCCATGGCGATCTCAGCATAAGGGCAGACCACGGCTCTGCCGGTCATTTTTAGCCTGGAGGTCACCTTGTTCACGGCTTGGTCCATCGTGAGCATTCGGAATGCCATGACAAAGAGAGTATCAAATCCGATAATCGCCGCCTGCTTGATCGGATTCTTGCGCGAAGCGATCAACCGCTCCCAGATTTCCGGGTTCATCGAGATCACCGACGTACGCAAGACATTTAGATCTCCCCCGCATACCTCCATATCCTTCAGCCTGGCATAGGTCCGCTTGGAGCCCGGGTAACGTGCCTCTACCACCTCGCGCTTCACCACGGTATAGCACAGGTCGACATCCGTTGGTAAGGTCGTTTCGACCTCCCAATCTACCATTTCGGAGGTGATGGCGGGAAGATCGGAAGATACCATCAATACACGGGTTGCAGCGGGGTGAATCTCCAGCACTTTATTGATCCCCGCCAAGATATTCTCGATCATCGAGATTCTATTCGGGAGATAGATGAGCGGCTTGGTGCAGGTCACGCCACTTGCCTCGGTCAGCCCAATCAGGACCACATTTTCAACCTGCTTTGCACCGCTCAGTGCATCCAGCACCCACTGCACCATCGGTTTCCCGCCAATCTCCAATAACGCCTTGGGTTTCCCCAATGTTAATGGATATAACAGCTCATCCGGCTGCGGGATGCCACCCGCGGTAACCACTGCATCCATCTGTCACTTCCTTCTGGTAGTTTAAATCCAAGGTGAATTAGTTCAGCTCCTGTAGCTGGGGCTGGAACCCAAGCTGGTCTAACATCTGGCTTAGCTCGTCGTGGGTCAGCCTGCGGCCCTTTCCCGCAACAGCAATCAAAGCCGCCTCCATCATATTTGTACCGAAAGATCGGCCCTCGAGCACCGGCGTGGAGGTGACCAAATACTTGATCCCCACCTGGCGGAATAGCTCGACATCCTCGGGCGTGGTCGTATTGGTGGCAACAACTTTTCCATCCAACCGGTCTGGCATGTGGCTCTTCACGTAGTGGCAATCACCCGCCAGAACTGTGGCCCATTGGTAGTATTTTTCGTATTT
>JBGOYO010000245.1:0-5169 GCA_041479715.1 Anaerolineae bacterium | reverse complement strand
ATCCTGGTGGAAACAGGCCCTGGCTCAACAGTCCAAAACCTGCTTACCGGTATGAAGAATTTAGGCTATCAGGTCGAAGCTATCAGCGATGTTTTCCTTACTCACATTCACCTGGATCATGCCGGAGCAGCCGGATGGCTGGCTCAGCATGGCTGTCGAATCCATGTGCATGAGAACGGTGCCCCTCACCTGCTCAACCCCGAGAAGTTGCTCGCCAGCGCCGGACGCCTTTATGGTGACAAGATGGACAGCCTGTGGGGAGAATTCGTCCCCGTGAATGAAGACAAGCTCATCATTATGCACGATAGCGAGGTTATCAGGGTCGGTGATCTATCGATCCGCGCCTTGGACGTCCCAGGGCATGCCAACCATCACCTCGCCTATCTTATCGGAGATGCATGTTTCAGCGGTGATATTGGCGGCATCCGCCTCAACCCCCGCCGATACCTGAGCCTGCCCATGCCGCCCCCAGATCTAAACATCGAAAAATGGCGCGCGAGCATTAAATATATTCAAAAATACGCTCCTGCCCGTATTGTTCCCACCCACTACGGAGTCTATTCAGACGCCAGCTGGCATTTGCAGGCCGTCTTGGATGGGCTGGATGAAGTGGAAGCCTGGATGGAAAAGAAACTACCGAGTAATCCCACCCAAGAGGAATTGCGCCAACAATTTATTGAGTTTGAGCAGGCACTTGCCCAAAGATATAACGTCGAGAAATCCTTCCTGGAAAACCAACAAATCGCCAATCCATCATTCATGTCAGCGGATGGCATATTCAGGTACTGGAACAAATTCAGGAAGCCAGCCTGATGCGATGGGCACTATCAGCATGCTGCGGCTTGGTTTTCGTCTGATTCTGTGTCACGATGTCTGCCTGGCGACTTTATTCTAAATAATGGCAGGTCCTTACTCAAACTACCTAATAACTACCATCACTCAACAAATATTTGGAGATTATCATGGAATTTGATCACTATTTCACAAATGACGAGCTGACCCAGCTGCTTGATGAATGGGTTAATAAATATCCTAACATTGTCCAGGTAAGCGTGATTGGCACCAGCCATGAAGGGCGACCAATCAGGCTGTTAACTCTGACCAATCGAGCTACTGGAACAGATCTTGAAAAACCGGCTATCTGGATCGATGCCAATCTCCATGCCACCGAAATCCTGGGTACCACTTCTGCCTTGTATATCGCTTATCACTTATTGGACGGCTACGGAAAGGATGAGCAAATCACCCGCCAGCTGAATCAGAGTGTGTATTACATCCTGCCGCGGGTGAACCCCGATGGTGCTGAGTGGGCCATGGCGCCCAACCCACGCTATGTGCGCTCGGGCGTACGCTCATATCCGTGGGAGGAAAAAGATGAAGGACTATTTCCGCAGGATATCAACGGGGACGGGAAAATTCTACAGATGAGGATCGAGGACCCCAATGGAGATTGGAAGATCAGCTCGCTAGACCCGCGCATGATGGACAAGCGCGCCCCGGATGAATATGGTGGTACCTATTACCGCTTGCTCACGGAAGGTTTGTTGGAAGATTACGACGGCTACATCATTAAATTGGCCAGGCCGCTGGAAGGGCTTGATTTCAACCGCAACTTCCCCTTTGAGTGGCGCACAGAAGGGGAGCAGTTTGGCGCCGGTCCCTACCCATCATCTGAGCCGGAGACTCACGCACTCACCGATTTTGTGGTAAAACACCCAAATATCAATCTGGCGATTACGTTCCATACATTTAGCCGGGTCATCCTCCGCCCTTACAGCACCAAATCAGATGATGATATGAACACCGAAGACTTATGGGTCTTCAAAAAGATCGGAGAAATCGGCACAAAAATTAGCGGCTATCGCTGCGTATCCACTTTCCACGACTTTAAATACCACCCCAAGGAGGTTACCACCGGTGCCTTCGATGATTGGATGTATGACCACCACGGTGTATTCACCTATACCATTGAGTTATGGGATTTGCCCACTGAAGCCGGCATTAAGGACCGCAAATGGATCGAGTGGTGGCGCGAGCATCCGCATGAAGAAGACCTACAAATCCTGAAATGGATCGATGAGCATGGTGCCTCGGATGCATATATGCCGTGGCAGCCTTTCGACCACCCTCAGCTGGGAAAAATCGAGCTGGGTGGCTGGAATAACATGTATACCTGGCGCAACCCACCACTCAGTTTCGCTGAGGCAGAGGTGAAAAAGCATTACCCATTCTTGCTTACTCTCGGAGAGCTGCTCCCCCACCTTTCAATCCACACACTTGGGATTGATCGGCTGGACGTGGATAAATTCCACCTCAACCTGGTGGTCGAAAACAGCGGCTTTTTACCCAGTTATACCAGCCAGCAAAGCAAAACGCGCAAATCGTGCCGCCCCGTCAGGGTGGAGCTGGAGCTCCCTGATGGCGCGGTCCTGGCGAGTGGAAAACTCCGCCAGGAGTTGGGTCATCTGGAAGGGCGAAGCAATAAGCTGGATTTGGGTGCCAATTCAGCCGATAGCCCCACCGATAACCGCCTCCGGCTTGAGTGGGTGGTCAAGGCGCCCTCTGGTTCCAAGATCAGGCTTAAAATCATGAGCGAACGTGCCGGGGTAGTCAGCCGGGAAGCCGTCCTGCAATAGTTATGACATAAAGGAGCAGCCATGAACCAAACTATCGTCCAGGAAAAAGTACAACAAGCCATCGGGATTCTAAAGGAGATGGACGTCGACATGTGGCTGACGTTTGTCAGGGAAACCACAGCCGGCGGTGACCCGGTACTCCCGCTCATTTATGGGTTGGATCTAACCTGGCAAAGCGCCCTGATATTGACCAAGTCCGGTGACCGAATCGCCATCGTCGGCAGGCTCGAAGCCGAAGCCGCCCTTCGTACAGGTGCCTACGACGAGGTCCTCTATTATGATCAATCAATCCAACCGGAATTGCTGGGGGTGCTCGAACGCCGTGACCCAGACCAGATCGCCATCAACTATTCGGTCGATGATGTGCATGCTGATGGACTGTCTTACGGGATGTACCAGCTTTTGGGCAGATACCTGGAAGGGACGCCGTATAGATCCAGGCTGGTGAGCGCGGAAAAGCTGCATAGTGCACTACGTGGACGGAAAACGCCCCAGGAGATCGAGCGCATCCGGGCAGCCATCAAAACTACAAGCTCCATCTTTCAGCGGACGTTCGATTTTCTCGAGCTTGGTACGACCGAGGCTGAGATCAGCGAGTTCATGCACACCCAGCTGGACGAATGCGATGTACAAGCCGCCTGGGAGCGGATCAACTGTCCGACGGTGAATGCGGGACCTGAATCACCCATTGGGCACATCGGACCTACTGAGCTGAAAATTTCCCCGGGCCACATCGTCCACTTTGACTTCGGCGTCCTGCAGGACGAGTACTGCTCTGATATCCAGCGCGTGGTGTACTTCCTCCGCCCGGGCGAGGAAACCCCACCCCTAGAGGTCCAGCATGGGTTTGACACCGTCAGGGCAGCCGTCCAGGCTGCATTCCACGCCATGAAACCCGGCGTCACCGGCAAATCGGTTGACCAGGTTGCCCGTAAAACCATCCTCGACGCTGGCTATCCCGAATTCCCATACGCCACCGGTCACCAGGTTGGACGCGTGGTTCATGATGGTGCCGCCATCCTTGGGCCTGAATGGGAACGATACGGTGATTCGCCAAATTATTTGCTAGAGCCAGGGCAGGTATTTACCATCGAGCCTGGTTTGGCAGTGAAAGGATATGGCTACATTGGGCTTGAAGAAGATGTGCTGGTCACAAATGAAGGCGCAGAATACCTTGGTGATCCCCAGATTGAGTTGATCATCAAGTAATCGATGGTAACAGCGACTTAGATTAAAGCAGGGATATCGCCTGGGCTATCTTTTGCCTGAATTCTGGCCGGTTGAATTTCCGCCACAGCTCGGGGAATGATGCAGTTAAACGGAAGCGTTCGGCATGCAGGTACGCCAGGTAGTTCACGATGGGTTCGGGGCTGAGGCGTTCAGCGATCGGCTTTTGCGATTGGATTTCATCCCATTCCTTCAAAAAAGTTCTGACCAACACGCAGGCTACGTCTGCATCGTGGAGCTCACCTAGCCGGTCCTGCAATTGCTTGATCTCATTAACTGCCTGGTCAGCCCCCTCCCCGAGGATTTCTTTGAAATATTCCAGGGTATAGCGAAATTTTTTGAATTCGATCCGCAATGCATGTAACTGGGTCACCGAGGCAGTCGGCACCACGCCTTCATACGCCCTGACTGTTGCATATCGACCATAGACTAATACCGGAACGGTATCCTGCAGGCGCGAATTCCTACCACTGTCCTGGACTATATGGTCATTGATGCTCTCAGGTCTCTGCAGGAATTGATTGAAACTGTGCTTAAAGTGTAGGTAAGCCTCACTCCGCAGGTGCTTTAGCATCGTGGTGCGCTCTTCGTCAATCGTCGCCTGCCAATTAGATAACAATGGATCCAGACCGGGTCTCTGGTTTTCCTTCAATTTCTCCTGATAACCAACTGCATTCTCCAGGATCACGTCCATATCCCGGACCTCCCCTAATACCCGCCCAATCGTCCGCAACCCTTTAAGCTGGCGTTTCATGATTTTTGGGTCGAATGCCGGGCTGAAGATATCAAAGGCTGACCGCATTCGTCGTGTGGCTACCCGCATATCATGCAGCTCCTCGACATTCTCTCCCAGGATGGTGCCGGCTTCATGGTACAACATAACGGCAAAATAAAACTGCCACACCTTCCTGCCTGCGTCAGCCATGGTGTCATCTGGCGTGATCCCAATCGATTCCCGCGGCTGTGGGTACAGTATTTCCGAGGCAATAGCCGGCTCACCTACCGCAGGTTCCAGCGCAGCTGGTTCCAGCTCCAGGTCATCCCGATCGAGATAAACCGGCTCGATCAGCGTTTCTCTTGGTGAAGCGGAGGCTGAATCCAGGTCAAAGATGCCCATTCCTTTCGATAAAAATTCCCGTTTCCAAAAGCGTGCTCTGCCGCGCGAAATCCCAGCATCAGCTGCAGCCCGGATAGTCGGTTTTCCTTCAGCGTAAGCCAGGATCAGGCGCGCCCGGTGGTTGAGCAGCTCAGGTCCGCTTTGCGATAACTCCACCAATTTTTGTTTTTCTTCATCTGATAAAGTGAT
>JBGOYO010000244.1:0-5220 GCA_041479715.1 Anaerolineae bacterium | reverse complement strand
TTTATCCCTTTCAGGTGGGGGAACAACCATATGGTATCCCGTTCCAGGTCAGAGAAAGTATGGGCGTTCAGATCATGATCCATATCTCCTCCGTAAGCCAGGCTGACATCACTACCACCCATGGCGATACGGTTGTCAATCGTCAGTCGGAAGTAATGTACCAGGTTGCGCGCATCTTCAATCCCCTGCCGGTTGGCCCAGCCCATCGGTTCAAGCTGCTCCTTGCTGAGAGGTTCAGTGACGACCATGTGGGTGAATGCGGGTACCTGCTTACGTTTCAGCTGTGGGATCAGGTGCGAATAGGCATTCGTGGCGAAGATCACTTTTTTAGCACTTACCTTCCCGTTCGGGGTGGTGAGGACGAAGTCCGCCCCTCGAGTTATGTCTAGCACGGGGGTTTCTTCATATATCTGTGCACCGATCTGCAGGGCAAGGCGCTTCAATTCACGTGCTTGTTTAGCCGGGTTGAGCAACCCAGAACGCGGCTCCCACCAGCCTCCCAAAAAGCGGGGAGAATTGAGCTCTTTTTTGATCTGGTCAGCCTCGATCCACTCAATACCGGTGATCCCCATCGAAGTCAGGATCTCCAGGTCGTGCTGGATGCGTTTGACGTAGCCTGGAGTTGTGGCTGCCCGCAAGAAACCCGGGAACCAGTAATCCGATTGGATATTATTTTGCTTAATCAGCTCATCTACATAATCCACCGAGCGTTCCATGTAGTGGTGGGCTTCAACCGTTCGCTGGTGACCGAAGATGGTTTTGGTCACCGCCGGTTCGAGTCCAAACAGGGTCATTGAGAATCCACCATTGCGTCCACTGGCGCCAAACCCGACCACCTCCCCTTCCAAGACCGCCACCGTCAGCCCCTGGTCATCCTTACGTAAGTTGTAGGCTGTTGAAAGCCCGGTATATCCCCCACCTATGATGGCAATGTCAACCTTCAAATCACCGTGCAGTGCTTCGTTAGGAATATACTCACCATAAGTAGCCAACCAGAACGACTTATCACTATAATCTTTCATGATGTTCCTCCATGATGACTGTGGGCAACCGATTGAAACTAGATTCAGTGTCTATTATTGCACATTATTGGTTAATTGTCATTCAATTGGCGCTCCATCCTTGGGATAGAAGAAGAGATATCAGGAGCTCATAGTTGCTGAATATTCCATCTGCTCAATAAGTCGGCTGGCCATGATATTGACTTTTCTCACACCTGGGATACTATATAAGCAGCACGATTGTTTGGTAGAGGAGGAAATCTGAATGAATTCACTGTTATTAAACCCCAAAAACCATAATCGCTATTACCCGGACCAGCGTTCCAGGGAAATAATGTTTAATACAATAAAATTTTTTGAGACCAAGGGCAAGCGTAAACTCAAAGCCGATGATCGGAATTGTGTGTGGTACGCCGACTTCCTCGAGTTTCAAAAACAAGAGAAGATTTTTTCAACATTATTGACCCCTGCTGGCTATGGGGGAGTGGATTGCCGTTGGGACAGCTGGCGCAATTGCGAATTCAATGAAATTTTGGCATTTTATGGACTGGGTTATTGGTACACCTGGCAGGTATCTATCCTTGGTCTGGGACCCATCTGGCAGAGTGAAAATGAAGCATTAAAGCGCAAGGCTGCGCGTTTGTTGGACGAGGGCGAAGTGTTCGCCTTCGGGCTATCAGAACGCCCACATGGGGCGGATATATATTCTACGGAGATGAGTCTTACTCCTCAGGAGGACGGGAATTATCTTGCCAATGGCGAAAAGTATTATATTGGAAATGCTAACGTTGCACCGATGGTCTCAACCTTCGGAAAACTTCCTCCATCCGGTGAGTACGTCTTTTTTGTTGCGGATTTCCGTCAAAAAGGTTATGACCTGATCCAGAACTTGACCAATAGTCAATCGTACGTGGCGAACTTTGGACTACGTAATTACCCCATCACGGAGCAGGATATCTTATCCAAAGGTAAGGCTGCCTGGGATGCTGCCCTAAACACGGTCAATATCGGCAAGTTCAACCTGGGTTGGGGATCGATAGGCATCTGCACCCACGCCTTTTATGAAGCCATTCACCATGCATCCAACAGGTGTTTATATGGCATGGCTGTGACGGATTTCCCTCATGTTAGGATGATGTTCACCGAGGCATATTCCCGACTTGTGGCGATGAAGTTGTTCTCTTTGCGGGCAGCGGATTATATGCGTGCGGCTTCTCCAGATGACCGGCGCTATCTACTCTATAACCCAGTAGTCAAAATGAAGGTGACCACTCAGGGAGAGCAGGTGATCAACCTGTTGTGGGATATTATCGCGGCAAAAGGTTTTGAAAAGGATATGTACTTTGAAATGGCTGCCAGGGATATCCGGGCTCTACCCAAGCTGGAAGGGACGGTGCATGTCAATATTGCTTTGATCGTAAAGTTCATGGCAAATTACTTCTTTTTTCATAAAGAGTATCCCACGATCCTCCGCCAGGATGAGGCACGCAATGATGATTTCTTATTTCACCAGGGTCCTGCCAGCGGGTTGAGCAAGATCCAATTCCATGATTACACCCCGATATTTGAATGTCATGCTGTTCCGAACGTGATGATATTTAAGGATCAGCTGGACACTTTTAAAAAGATGCTGACACAAGCCACACCGAGTGAGGAGCAGTTGAAGGATACCGATTTCCTGCTAACTCTAGGTGAAGCTTTCACCCAGGTGGTTTATGGCCAGCTGATCCTTGAAAATGCTAACGAATATTCCATTGATGACGATCTGGTTGATCAGATTTTCGATTTTATGGTTCGGGATTTATCCGTGTTTGCCCTCAGGCTATATAGCCAACCTCATACAACCAGCGAACAGATGAGCTTTTGTCAGCAGATGATACGAAGACCAGCGGTTGACCCTGCACGGTTCAACCGGGTTTGGCTGGAACAGACATTTCCACTAAAGGACGCATATGAAATGAATCCGTAGTTTAAATATAGGGTGGCTGTGCAATACGCTGCGTTCCAGCCTGACTTCACTGATTAATAAAAACAGGAGAATCCATTCTCCCGTTTTTATAACCTCTATTTTGATGTGAGAGTACTAAATTCTATCAGGTTATTTACCTGTTTTTCATTGCCTCCGGCTTTTGGGAGCTTATATCAATATTTATTTCATATCCAGGCTGTGGATTTGCACCGATTTGACCAGATTGAAAGGCGACATGGTCAATGAACAGGTTGCTGTTCAATGATCCATCCAATACAGCTTTTATCTGGATGGTTACAGTCTGTCCAGCGTAGGCACGTAAATCGACCACTCGTTGTACCCACTGGTTAGTGTCGTTGGGACTGCAAAGCCAATATGAATCCACCACGGCTCCATTAACCAATACCCCGCCGGCGTCATAACCACAAATATCTGCCGAGGCGATCCAAACCCAATATGACATGAATGGATAGTTCGTTGGTACAAGGATCTGTTGCTGAATATATGATATTTCGTAATCCACCCCACCTAACCACACAGCCCATTCTCCATCATATGGCGGTACAAGGATGTCACTTCGAGGGAGGATTAAAGGGAAACCGTTACTCGAATATTCGGTCCAAATCACTCGCCCCTGTTCAAAATTTCCGTTGGGAAACAATACCGGCGCGGGTGTTCCGGTGGGGGAGGCAGTACGCGTAGGAGTGGCGGTTTTCGGTTTACCTATAATGGGAAGTAAAGACCTGTTGTGAGTAGGGGTTGGCGTCTTGGTTGGTGTGGGGGTACGCGTGCTTGTTGGAGTAGCTGTGTGTGTACTTGTTGGAGTGGGTGAGTTCGTACTCGTCGGGGTAGGTGTAGCAGGTTCAAGCACGGTTAAAGTGATGGGCAAGGTGTGCGTAATGGGGATCAACATGGAACCGCTCACGATATCACCAACACCGATGATTGTAATATCGTAGTTTCCAGGTAAAGCAGCTGGATCAGCATTCAGGACAGAATCTGCAGGTTGGTTTGGAGGTGCTGGATTTGGCACAAATTCGCCATCTATGCCATTCGGTAATCCATCGTATGATAAGGAAACCAGGTCCGTGAATGATTCAGAGCCTGTGATATATAAACTATTTGTAACAGACGAATTCGGTAAAATTTCCCAGGTCGTCGTTATGGGTACAATTCCAAAGTCAGATTGATCAATCTTTTGGAGGATCTGGACATCTTCAATCGACTTCGAATTTGCTGAAAAATCTCCTGAAGGATTTGTGTTTGCAACGACCCTTTGAGTGCTTAAAAATGTAATTAATCCAACTATTGCGCATAATGCCATAACGATTGAGGCTGTAACAAGTGAAATAAATCGCCCTCGCATGATAAACCCCTCCTTATATCGCTCTTATAATTTTGAAAATCGTCTGAGATCTATCAGGATATTACACCCTAATTAGAACGATAGCAACGATTAAGGCATTGAATTCTAGCTCCTTGCACGATTGATAGGTGAAAAAAGCACCCCTTTTTGCGAGACAAGATTATATCTTGTATACCCTGGTGTGGTCAGCCACTAAAGAGAGAATATGATATAAAAATGCAGATTAAACCTGATGATGGCTTTGCAATAAGCTGCGTGCCTGGTCAATCAGGCTGGCTAATAATGCCCCTTCTGGCGCGTCTTCTCCCCCCAGCTCAGTTATAGTCAGTGGTGCGGAAAAACTGACCATTGGTTTCACATTGGGTTTTCTGCCGGTGAGGAGCTGGTATGAAACCTGGAATATCTCGGCTACTTTTTGCCGCTGCTCGTACTTTTTCCACAGGTTAATTACCGGATTTTTATACCAGCTCTTCGATAATATCCCGCTGGCGTAGGCAACCACTGACGAAGTCTGGGGTACTTTGCGTATAAAAAGCTCGATGCTGGGAGACCAACCCTCCAGGCTCAGCTCAGCGCCTGGTGAGACTGCCGGGTCAGGCTCGACGTCACCCCGTGGGAACACCAGTACCGATCCGCCATTTTGCAAGTGCTGGATGGTGCTTCTAACCGTCTGAAGTCGGGCGGGGATGGAATAGGGCACAGTGATCATATGTTCCGCAACGTTCGGTAGCATCTGGATGAGTGGAATATCCGAAGCCATCATCTTGAGGTCATCGCGCTTGATGCAGGCTCCCAGGATGGCAGCATCATAGGCTGCCGGATGATTGCATACAACCATCAGCGGCCCCAGGCGGGGAATCTGTTCTTCACCAACCAGGTCAACT
>JBGOYO010000243.1:0-5230 GCA_041479715.1 Anaerolineae bacterium | reverse complement strand
CTGGAGCTGCAGGTCCATGGGGGGTTTGGCACCGCGTAGCACGATACCGTAAATCAAGTCATGGATGCGGTCCAATGCCCATTGACCGCCGTAGATCTCGAGTTTGTCGATTGTCTCCCAGCGCATGAAGGTGGACAGCAAGCCGGCCAACCCCAGGATGTGGTCGAGGTGACCATGGGTGATGAGGACCCGATTTAAGCGCTTAAAACCCAGACCAGACTGAAGAATTTGGCGTTGGGTGCCCTCCCCGCAGTCGATCAGGAAGCGGAATTCATCGTGGATGACCACCTGGCTGGATAAGCCCCGATGGACGGAAGGGGCGGATGCGGAAGTGCCTAAGAAGACGATTTCGAACAAGAAGACCTCAATTTCTCGAGCTGGGTTATGGTGCTGCGCTAGAATTTTACCTTATTTCACGGATAAATGCCCCGCGGGGAAGGTAGTAGGGCAATCGTGCTATAATCCCAACGAGATGACTGAAACAGCCAGGACCCGTCTGCGCAGGCAGAATACGAAAAAAAACACCCGACAGTACGCAAAAACCAGCCGAGGTACATCGTCCACACACCGCACAACCCGGCGCGGGAGACCACCTGGTCGGCCATCCACCAGGAAAAGCACTCCGTCGGCAAGGAGAGGCCGCGGTGGGGGCGCCTCATTGGCCGGTCTTTTGGCGTCACTGGGATTGCTTTTCCGCCGATCAGCCGCGAAACCAAAAGGCCGACCGGCGGCGGGCACAACCCCGGCTCCAAGTGGGATGAGCCTTGACCGCAAGCTTGACCTGATCGGCATCGTGATGTTATTCATCGGGCTGCTCACATTGTTAAGTCTCATTTCAGTCAGCCATAACCCGGCGACTGCCAGATGGCTCAACTTCTTGGGGTTAGCTTTTGGTTGGGGCGCTTACCTTTTCCCGGCTGGACTGATCATATTAGGATTATGGTTGGTGCTACGCAGCTTTCAGCACGTTCCCCGCATCGCTCTAGAGCGAATTATCGGTGTGGTCCTGCTCTTTCTCAATATATTGGGTTGGATGCACTTCTTCTCATTCACAAAAAATGCTTATGCCCTGGCAGCGCAAAGCCAAGGCGGAGGCTATGTGGGGGCGTTCATTTTTACGCCTTTATATCTGTACCTGGGTTGGGCTGGCATGGCAGTCACCTTGCTGGCCTGGCTGATCATTGCGTTGATCCTGGTGCTGGACGTAGCGGTGGTGGACCTGTTCCGCTGGGCGCCTCCGATGCTGATCCGTATCCAGGATGGGGTGCAGGATTGGCTGGATGAGCGGCGTAATCACCGCAGCCGTACTACCGCCAATATGACGCCGAACGCAAAGCAGCCAGTTCCACCTTCGAATTGGCCTGAAATGACGGCATTGGGAGGAACGCAGACCAGCTCGATGGCTGCCAGCGGTCAAAATGTGAACCAACCACGCCCGTGGGTGTTGCCACCCATCGACCAGATCCTTGAGCGAGGCAATGAGACCGTTTACGATGATGATGTAGACCGCCAGCGCGCCCGGGTGATTGAAGAAACATTGCGAGTGTTGGGCGCACCGGTCAACGTAGTGGAGATCAACCGTGGGCCAACCATCACGCAATTTGGGGTGGAACCCGATTTCATCGAGACACGCGGCTCACGCACACGGGTGCGGGTTGCCAAGATTGCCTCACTGGCTGATGACCTGGCGCTAGCCTTGTCTGCACGGACGATCCGGGTGGAAGCACCGGTGCCGGGCAAGGGATACATCGGCATTGAAGTGCCCAACGAGCAAATCTCACTGGTGACCCTACGCGATGTGGTCGAAAGCGATGCCTTCAGGAGATTAAAATCACCTCTGCGGTTTGCCTTAGGACAGGACGTGGCAGGGAATGCCGTGGCAGCTGACCTTGCTGCCATGCCGCACCTGCTCATCGCCGGGCAGACCGGGTCAGGAAAATCGGTGTGCGTCAACAGCCTGATCTGCTGCCTGCTGCTGCACAACACACCCGATGATCTGCGCTTGATCATGGTGGACCCCAAACGGGTGGAACTGACCAACTATAATGGCATCCCACACCTGCTTGCACCGGTGGTGGTGGATACCGAGAAAGTGGTGGGAGTGTTACAGTGGGTACTGCGTGAAATGGACATGCGCTATCACAAGCTGGCCCAGGTGGGAACACGTAACATCAGCGAATATAACGTGCGGATGGAGAGCCAGGGCGATGGCAAGGAAAAGAAGCTGCCGAAGCTGGTGGTTTTCATTGACGAGCTGGCAGATCTGATGATGCTGGCACCCGATGAAACCCAGGGCGCCATCACCCGCCTGGCACAGCTATCACGTGCGACAGGAATCCACCTGGTGATCGCAACCCAAAGACCTTCGGTCGAGGTAGTCACCGGGATCATCAAAGCCAACTTCCCGGCACGCATTGCATTTGCTGTGGCATCCAACACCGATAGCCGGGTGATCCTGGACCAGCCCGGGGCGGAAAGACTGCTGGGGCGGGGAGACATGCTGTTCCAGGCACCCGACGCGCCCGCGTCCATCCGCCTGCAAGGGACATACGTCTCGGACAGCGAGATCCTCAGCCTGGTGAGCTACTGGCAGAGTTTCATTCCCAACCGACCCCTGGCACCGACTGCCGCGGGAGGCATCCCGGACGTAATCCCGGCTTCTGTGCCGCTGACGCAGATACCGCTGTGGGATGATATGCAAGCCCAGGAAGAGCGGGACCCTCTGCTGGAGGAAGCGATTGACTTATCACGCCGGCAGGGACGCGCCTCGGTTTCCATGCTTCAGCGTCGCTTGCGGATTGGTTACACGCGTGCTTCACGCCTGGTGGAAGCCATGCAGGAAAAGGGCATAATCGGAAGGGATACCGGTCCACAAGGTTATGAAATCCTGGATTACGGTCAGGCGGCACCACCGGCAGACGAAGCATAGATCGCTCGCTGCAGACAGACGAAGCGTAGACCGCTCGCTGCAGGCAGATGAAGCACGAAAAGTATAGTATATCGAGGTTAGGTGACCGCCGAAGGATTGGAACGTGAAAAACGCGAAAAAAGATTGGAACGCGAAGGCACGGAATAAACGAAAGTTGGGAATCAGCGAAAGAGATATAGAAAACGAAAAAGGCTAAAAAGAGCGATAGAATTGGATCAGCTAAAGGCAAAAGGATTGAATCACAGAGATCCTGATAGGTTGAGACCCAATGCCGCCAGAACGAATCCACAAATGATACGTAGACAGTAATAATAGTTTTCAGGAGATTTAAAATGGCTGATAAAACGAACCGCAAAATCATATACCCGCAAAGCGATGGGTTCTTTCAGGGATTAACCCTGCGCATTAAACTGATCCTGCGCCTGATCGGCGATCCACGGGTAAATACGCTGCTCAAGCTGCTCCCTATCGGATCAATCGTTTACCTGATATTACCTGATATCGCTCCTGGTCCGATTGATGATGCGGCGGTGATCTGGTTAGCGACGTATTTATTCGTTGAGCTATGCCCACCTGACGTTGTCCAGGAGCACCTGGAAGCGCTGAAAGCCACGCGTAAAGTGATGGACAGCTACCAGGAAACTTCGCAAACCGTTGCACACGGCGATATCATTGATGGGGAGATTGTGGATGGTGACGTGGAGGCGAAATGAAGCGCCTATGCGCCGTATTTTGTGCTCTCATCACAATTTTCCTGGCTGGATGCAGCCTGGGAACGCCAACCCCCATACCAAGCAATACACCCACTCAATCTATATTTATCCGCGTTCCAACGCCATCTGCATATCGGACACCAACAAAGCGCCCAACAATTGAACCCACACAGGTTATCAGCGGCACGGTTGTAGAATCGAGCCCAACCCAGAAGCCGACATCAACTCCAACTTCAACTTCAACTCCAACTCCAACGCCAACTCCGGCGACGGTGAGTGAGCTGCCTGATCCTTCTGGTTATAGTTGGCAAGAGGTAGTCAGTGGCTTGGACCAACCTGAGGGCCTGATGAACGCGGGAGATGGTTCCGGAAGGTTGTTCATCCTCGAGCAGGGTGGGCTGATTCTAATATTGAAGGATGGAGCACTTCTGCCATCACCCTTCCTGGATCTGACCCAGAAGGTAGACTGCTGTGGTGAGAGGGGTTTGCTGGGATTGGCATTCCATCCGCAATACAGCGAAAACGGCTTTTTCTATGTGGATTATACGGAAAAAACTGGCAATCAGTTGTACACAGTGATCGCCCGGTACAGCGTTTCAGCAAATGATCCGAATCTGGCTGACCCAACCAGTGAAATGCGCATGCTACATATTCAACAACCCTTCCAAAACCACAAAGGGGGGCAGCTCGCGTTTGGCCCGGACGGGTACCTGTACATCGGCATGGGTGATGGTGGATCGCAGGGAGACCCGGACGGCAATGGGCAATCACTGCAGACATTATTGGGAAAACTCTTACGTATCGACGTAAATCATGCTGAACCTTATGCAGTGCCATCGGATAATCCATTTATCAACGGTGGTGGTTTATGGGAGATTTGGGCGTATGGACTGCGCAACCCATGGCGTTTTTCATTTGACAAGCGTAACGGTGACCTGTATATTGGTGATGTGGGACAGGATTCATGGGAGGAGATCGATTACCTGCCTGCTGGCAACCTGGGAGGAGAGAACTTCGGCTGGAACTACTTCGAGGGTACACACCCCTATCGAGGTTCACCGCCTGGTGGGATGAAGTTTGTCATACCAGTGGCAGAATACAGCCATGATTTGGGAAATGCGGTCATTGGCGGATACGTGTACCGGGGACCAAGCCTGCCTGCCTGGCAGGGAGTGTACCTATACGGTGATTACGGCTCCGGCAGAGTATGGGGCTTGCTGCATAGGGCAGACGGGAGCTGGCAGAACGCTGAGATGTTCGACACACGTCGGCAAATCTCCTCCTTCGGAGTAGATGAAAAAGGGGAAATTTACCTGGTGGATGATAGCGGCAGTATCCTGATCTTGAAATGATCCGAGGCGCATACCGGGAGAAAAAAGGCAGGGGGAGAGCAGCTGCTTTTTGCAAAAGAATATGGTTGTGTACCGGCCTCCTGCTTGTATTTATGAACGCCTGCACGGCTGCCACCGAGGCGCCTATTTTACCCACACAAGGGGTTATAAAGCTACCTACAAGGCAGCAGGCGAACACTATGATACCTGCCCAGGGAACGAAGCAACTACAAACAACGGTTCCCGAACTTACCGAG
>JBGOYO010000242.1:0-5240 GCA_041479715.1 Anaerolineae bacterium | reverse complement strand
CGCCGTCACGGCGCTGGTGACCGCTATTGCGATCCTCTTGGCGGTGATCATTGCCGGGCGCATCACCCGCCCGGTGCGCTCGCTCACTCAATCTGCCTGGAGACTTGCTTCGAGTGATCCGGTTGTGCAACCCATCCCACCGAGCAGGGATGAGATTGGCCAGCTGGCTCAGGTATTCAATATCATGTCAACCCGTTTGAGCGGACAGATCGATGATCTCGAAACCGAGCGCATTACTCTGGATACTGTGCTGCAAAAAATGACCGATGGCGTTTTGATCGTGGATGAGCAAGGAAGAGTTCAGCTGGTCAACCCTGCGGCGATAAAAATGTTTTCGATCTCCCTACCGGTTGCGATTGGTAAACCTCTGATCGAGGTGGTGAGGCATCACCAACCGGAAGAAATGTGGCAACGCTGCCGGGCTACCGGTGAAGCCCAACGGGTTGATTTCGAAGTAGGTCATCGTTTATCCCTGCAAGGTATTGCCACTTCACTCGGACCGACCATGTCAGGCAGCACACTATTGCTGTTCCAAGACTTGACCAACCAGCGCCAGACTGAAGCCATGCGGCGTGATTTTATCAGCAACGTCTCCCATGAGCTACGCACGCCCCTGGCGGCGCTCAAAGCACTCACCGAGACCCTGCAGGCAGGTGCCCTGGAAGACCCACCCGCGGCTCACCGCTTTTTGGAGCAGATGGAAACCGAGGTGGATTCCCTCAGCTTGATGGTCAATGAGCTGCTGGAGCTATCGCGCATCGAATCCGGCAGAGTGCCGCTCAACCTGGCTTCCACCCCTCCGCTCGATATTGTCACCCCGGCAGTCGACCGCTTACGCCTCCAGGCAGAGCGCGCCGGTCTAACGCTTTCAGTCGAATGCACAGAAGATTTACCCCTTGTACTCGCTGATGCGACCCGCGTGCAGCAGGTGGTGGTGAACCTGCTCCACAATGCCATTAAATTTACCCCATCTGGGGGAGTGGTGACTGTCAACGTCACCAGACAGGACCGTGAAGTCCGGTTTGCCATTAGCGATACCGGGATTGGGATTGCAGCAGAAGACTTGCCGCGCATCTTTGAACGCTTCTACAAAGTTGACCGTTCACGTGCCACCAGTGGTACAGGTCTGGGACTGGCGATTGCCCGTCACCTGGTCGACGCTCATGGCGGCAAAATTTGGGCTGAGAGTGAAGTTGGCAAGGGTAGCACTTTTTATTTCACGATCCCACTCGCGTGAGGATAATTTCACCTGATCGCCCGTACATATTCTGTACGGGCGTTTTTTGTTAATAGAATTAAACAATTTGTTTGCAATACCATAACCAATTAATAAAATAATGCAAATGATGGGGTGATATGCTAGGAGTATGGAAAATAACTTACTAATCACAACAATTTTGTCAATTTACATCATCGCCCTTTTGGCAATCGATGTAGTTGCCTACCGAATTCTTTATCTACAGATGAGGTTAGGTAAATGAACATTCTCGTTACCAATGATGATGGGGTGACGGCACCTGGCTTGTTGGCTTTAGCCCAGGCGATGCGTCCTTTTGGAGATATAAAAATCCTGGCTCCTGACCATAATTGGTCTGGTAGTGGGCACGTCAAAACCCTGGACCGTCCCTTGCGGGTAAAGGAGGCGAAGCTTGATGGTGGATATCCCGCTTGGTCTAGTGATGGAGCTCCCTCCGACTGCGTCGCGCTGGCATTACACGGCTTTTTCGAGGAAAAATTTGACCTGGTGGTTTCGGGTATTAACCCCATGCCTAATCTTGGGCATGATGTAACCTACTCGGGCACCGTAACAGCCGCAATGGAAGCGATTATCTGGGGTATTCCTGGCATCGCATTCTCTCTGGGTTCGGTGGAGAATGGGTTGGCTGTTTCTGATTACCAACCAGCAGCGCATGTTACTCAAGAGATTGTGGCTGCTGCTATTCAGCATTCTCTGCCAGCGGGAACATTGCTTAATGTCAACGTTCCTATGCTACCGAAGGAGCAAATCAAAGGGTTTCAGACCACACGCTTAGGTCTGCGGGTGTACCGGGACCGCCTTGACCAGAGAGTGGACCCACGCGGTCGTCCTTATTACTGGATCGGTGGTGAAACCCCTTCAGGCATCCCTGAGGATGGTACGGATATCGGTGCATTAACCGATGGGTATGTTTCGATTACTCCGTTGACCCTTGACCTAACCGCTTACAACGCCATCCAGGGGATTGGGAAGTGGCAGCTAAGCGTTAACAATATGATAACAAATCAATTGCTAATCCTTAACCAAACTTTGGTCGAACGTTAAACAACCCATAGTATTCTTATAGCACAATAAAAATACTTGAATATGTATTTGGAGGGAATAGAAATGTTTAAAAAAACTTCACATCTACTAGTTTTAATCACTATCTTGTCAGTAATTTTGAGTGCCTGCAGTGCATCAACAGCTACGCTCGATGCCACGCAGTCACCCTCAACAACCCAGCTTCCTGCAGGTTCGGTCCAGATCAACGGAGCAGGCAGCACCTTTATATTACCCGTCATTACTGAGTGGATCTATGCATACCAGTATATCGATCCCTCAGTCACCTTTAACTACCAGGGCATCGGCTCGGGCGGCGGTAAGAAGTCGATCATCGATAATACGGTGGACTTCGCTGGATCTGATGCAGTGCTTACTGCAGATGAATATACCGCCGGTAAAGACCTGCAGATGTATCCAATGCTGTCCGGTGCTGTCGTGCCAATCTACAATGTGGAGGGTGTCACTCAGACGCTGACCCTGGATGGCAATACATTGGCAGGCATTTACGATGCCTCCATCACTAAATGGAATGACCCCGCAATCGCTGGTCTAAACCCAGGTGTAACACTCCCCGATACGTCTATTACCGCAGTGCATCGCTCGGATGGCTCAGGCACAACCGAAATATTCAGTAATGCCCTGTCCTCGTTCAGCGCAGATTGGAAAACCAATGTAGGCGCTGGGACATCGGTCCAATGGCCGGTGGATAAGGCGGGCAATGGCATTGGCGGTAAGGGCAACCAGGGTGTGGCAGCCGCGGTGCAAAACACCCCCAACTCGATCGGTTATGTCGAGCTGTCCTTTGCCATTGCGAACAAGATCACTTTCGCCAAAATGGTGAACAAAGCCGGGACAAAAGTCACCGCTAACGCCGATAGCCTGGTTTCAGCCATGAATGATTTCGCCACTACTTTCACCGATAAGCTGACCAATATTATCGTGGATGGTCCAGGTGCCAACAGCTGGCCGATCGCCGGATACACTTACATTATCCTGCATACCACTAGCATGACCGATTGTGCCAAAGCACTGAAGCTGGTGGAATTTCTCAAATGGGATCTGACCGACGCTGGGGCTGCCAAACGAGCCGCTGACCTGGGTTATTCAGTTCTACCGGATGCTGTGCGCACCCAGGTTCTGGCGAGATTAGGTGCGGTCACTTGTAACGGAACACCTGTTGCCCCATAATCAAAAGGAATTTTCTCCTCCTGTAAGAAGTTGCACAGCCCTAAAGCCTGTGCAACTTCTTCAATCGAGGATTTCTGTCAGGCGAACTCTATGACCAAAGAAACTCACTCCCTGTCCAATAGACGTCCTCCTTTCCGAGGGGTGACTCGGCTGCGTCTTTTTCTTCATTACGGAGACCGTCCATGGAATACTTTGACGATTTCCATGGCAATATTGACTATCCTGCTGGTGCTGGCGATTGGTGTTTTACTCTGGCGGGATTCTGCTGGAGCTCGAACAGCTTTTGGATTTAATTTTATAAAACCCACTTCAGATGCCTCATGGAATCCGGTGAGTGGTGAATTCCAGGCCTGGCCATTTATATATGGCACATTAGTCACCTCCCTTTTTTCCCTGGTGCTGGCTGTGCCGATCAGCCTGGGTGTGGCTATCTTCCTGGCTGAGCTATGCCCCGCCTGGCTGCGCGGTCCACTGGGGGGAATATTTGAGCTGCTGGCTGCCATCCCCTCCGTGATTTATGGGCTGTGGGGTATTTTTGTGTTCTTACCCAATCTGGTTGAACCAGTAGGTAAATTTTTAGGTACCACCCTGGGTGCGGTGCCAGCGTTGAATATAATCTTTCACGGTCCCATACCTGCCAGTGGAGCGAGTCTTCTCGCAGCCTCACTTATCCTCAGCATCATGATCACTCCCACAATCACTGCCATCACACGGGATGTGTTTTTGGCTATCCCAGTCAGCCAACGGGAAGCGTCATTAGCATTAGGTTCCACGCGTTGGGAAACGATTTGGAAAGTGCTGATCCCCTATGGTCTCTCTGGTATCTTAGGGGCTGTGATCCTGGGTCTCGGGCGTGCCTTGGGCGAAACCATGGCGGTGACAATGGTAGTGGGGAATAGTATCGGGGGGTCGTTGTCACTGCTAAAACCTGGCTATACCATGTCGAGCATCATCGCCAATGAGTTTGCCGAAGCAGTATCTCCCTTGCATACCCAGGCACTATTAGAGGTGGGCTTAATTCTATTTATCATGACCTTACTGCTCAATATTCTGGCTCGTTTGCTGGTGTGGCGGGTAGGTAGGGGCAATGTTCAGGGAGCACGCGCATGACTTCAAATACAAACGTTTGGCTTGGCGCATCCACCAGGCAGCTAATCCAATCAAGAGCCGGCTACCGTCGGCGGAAATTTATCAATTCGATTATGCTGGCCATCACTGCATTGTTTACGCTGGCCGCCCTTGGGGTCTTATTTTGGATCATCACCTATGTAGTCATTAAGGGTATACAGGTTCTCAATCTGGATTTCTTCATTCATTTACCGCGACCGCTAGGGATTACTGGCGGGGGTGTGTTGAATGCCATTGAAGGCACAATTATTCTTACCATCCTGGCTTCGTTGTTTGCTGTAATTCCGGGTATATTGGCGGCTTATTACGCCGCTTATAACCCCAATACCCCGCTCGGAATTACTGTTCGCTTTGGGACGGATGTTCTTTCAGGCGTGCCTTCAATTATCATCGGGTTGTTTTGCTATGCGCTGATCGTTAAATACCAGGGCCATTACTCTGCCCTTGCAGGAAGTGTTGCCCTGGCGATCATTATGCTGCCCACCATTATTCGCACCACCGAAGAGATGATTAAGCTGGTACCACACACGCTGCGAGAGGGTTCTCTGGCTTTAGGCTCACCAGAATGGAAAACTGCCATCAGCGTATCCTTGCCGGCTGCCAGCCAGGGGATCATTACAGG
>JBGOYO010000241.1:0-5259 GCA_041479715.1 Anaerolineae bacterium | reverse complement strand
TAAGGATGGTATCGGTTCCGCTTACAGCACCTCCAGGCAGGCAATGTCGGTTGCAATGCAGGCGGGGATTTCAGCTAACGCTTTCCGCAAGTTTTATGCGCCCGTCTGCCGCTCGATCGACTCCGATAATTTTTACGGCTTGCTTCTGTACCGCCTATGGAATTTCATCCTAATCTCTCCGTGGATATTAAACACCTGGAAAGCAGCCGTCCAATGGGAAATGTCGCAGCCAGCCCGCGAAAGAAGGCACACGAATATCCTATGGGGCATGCTTACCGGCGACGAACCCTATCGCCTGCTCTTCTACCGCGCCATCAACCTGATCTCACTACTTCGCCTGGGCTACCACATGAGTACCCGCCGAAGGGGAGGCTAGCCTGAGCAACTCGCTTGGTCCTCTGGAGCAGGGGCATGTGGTGATCATCGGTGGTGGTCCGGGAGGCACTGCCTGCGCCCTTGCGCTTCAGCGCATGGCAGCCGAGATGGGGCGTAATATTCACCTTACGATTGTGGAGGGGAAGCAATTTGTGGGGGAAATGCACTACAACCAATGCCTGGGTGTACTTGCACCACCTTTAATGGATTTATTATGGGATCGATTGGGAGTGAAGTTTCCCTATCAGTTGAGCCGGGGTGAGATCAGCCGCTATATCCTCCACACAGCTCGTGAGCAAATTACTCTCGATGATAAAAACCAGCCTTCCATTGCCCTCCGTCGGGTTCAATATGACGCTTACATGTTGGAGACAGTCAAAGAACATGGGATATCTGTTGTCCCTGCCCGCGCAGTAGATCTGGAATTTCATGACGACCGGGTGGTGGTATACACAGATAATACTCCCCTTGAAGCTGATGTCATCGTTGGGGCTTTTGGGATGGATGAGGGTAGCTCAGCCATGTTTGACCGCCTGACTCCATATCACCCTCCAAAAGCACTCAGCTCCATTGTAACCAAAATCCACCCATCTCCAGAATTCATGCAAGCTTTTGGTCCCTGCATCCATGCCTTCCTTCCGGCAATTCCAAACATTGAATTCGGTGGTATGACTTCAAAAGGTAATCACCTGTCCATCAATATTGCTGGGAGTAACGTAGATACAAATTTGATGGTCTTATTCTTAAACCAACCCGAAGTGTGTGGGTTATTACCCAATACTCCTGGAAGTCCAGGCGATGATCTATCTGATATCCAGTTTTATAAAGGTCGAATTCCTCGTTCCCAAGCCAGTGGGTACTTCGGAGATCGCTATGTCGTGGTGGGGGATGCTGCCGGCTTGGTGCGTGCCTTCAAAGGCAAGGGAGTAACCACTGCGGTGATCACTGGCATCCGGGCGGCTGAAACCATCCTGCAACACGGAATCTCTGAATCGGCTTTTCGCGAACATTATTACGCTTCGAACAAGGATATCATTCTAGATCTTCCTTATGGTCAGGCAATGCGTTATTTTACAATCTTCCTCGCCCGTTTCCATTTATTGGACCCAGTCTTTCGGGCAGCCAAAACCAATCCCGTTCTGCAATCCGCCCTCTTCGATGCTGCATCTGCTCATGCACCATATCGCGATGTAATCAAGCAAAGTCTCCATCTTAACGTCATATCAGCCGTGCTGCGCGCCTGGCTGAAACCATAAAATTCCTTTGCTACACCGTCAGAATGGTCTATAATAAATACTATCATTACCACTTGATTGATGACAATTAATATTAATAGATACTTTTCTGTGATCAGATCATGCAAGGGAACCGACATGGTTGACGGGGTGGGTCTGTGAAACGTCTTCCACGCCAGTGTACAAATCCTTCTCTTGCTGCTGCATTCACGCGGTTCGTGAAGGAGGCGCAATATAAGCTTATCCGGGATGTTCCATTTAGTCTGAAGTTTTCAACCACTTACGCTTGTCCACAATCTAATTGGAGGAACTTATGAAGAAGACGTATCTTGCTGTCACGATGCTCATGATTTTTGTCTTTCTGCTTTCCAGCTGTGGCGGGGCTCCTAAAGCTGCAGCCGATAAACTCTCCGAAATCCAGGCCCGTGGAACTCTTGTTGTCTCCACCGATCCAGCTTACCCGCCTCAGTCTCAGCTGGTGGAAGGCGGGAAACGTGCCACCAACACCAAATGCACTTCCGATCAGCATACTGCATCAGAGCTGACCGGTTTTGATATTGATACGGCTGTAGCCATCGCCGGTAAGCTTGGTGTTGAGGCCTGCTTTGTCACTCCCGCCTGGGACCTGATCACTGCTGGTAACTGGTCCAATCGCTGGGATATCAGCATCGGCTCAATGAGCATCACCCCTGCGCGTATGACCAAGCTCTATTTCACCCAGCCCTACTACACCACCCCGGCCGCATTCTTTGTTTATAAGGACAATACAACGTATACCCAACCCAGCGACCTGTCTGGTAAGAAGGTTGGGGCGTGTTCATCCTGCACCTATGAGTACTATCTGGATGGCTCGTTGCAGATTCCCGGTGAAAACATCAACTTTGTGGTGAAAAATGTCTCATTCACCGGTTATGGCACCGATCTGGATGCAATCCAGGATCTGGCTCTTGGTGATGGTGTCCGCTTGGACGCTGTCCTGACCGCCCAGCCTACCGGCGCAGGCGCCATCAAAGATGGTATAGCCATCAAGCAATTGGGGGATCCGGTATTCTTTGAATACCTTGCCGGTGCAGTTGATAAAGCCAGCACCCCCGACCCGATCTCCTTCCTCAAGAAGGTCAGCGAGATCATCACGGGTTTGAACAGCGATGGCACCCTGCTCGCGCTTTCGCAGAAATATTATTTCGTAGACCTGACCACTGCTGCCGCTTCATTTGACCTGGCCGCCTTGAAGCAGTGGCCTTAATAGATTTATCCCCGAAGATCATTCAATTGCAGGTCGACTATGTAAATATATCATTTCGTATGGCCTCTGATACTTTGACCTTGGGATGAATTGACGGGAACAATTTCTTTTGTGATTTCTAAGGGCTGATTGATGAAAGCGGGTTTCTCTTCAGTCAGCCCCAATCATTTCTATCAACTGTTTACGAGGTTACGATGGCAGTAGAAACCATGAAGCTCCCGGGGCAACCACCACCTGACCAAGAGCAGGATATGGGTCAGGCCTTACTGGCGCAACAACGTAAGGAGCGCCTCATCCAGACGGTAAAAATTGGCGTCGTCTGGATTGGACTGATCTTCCTTGTAGCCATCGCCCTGCTCCAGTTCAATTTCGATCCAAAGTATGTATTGGCACACTACGGATTTGTGCTGGCAGGACTGCCAATTACGATCTTTATTTCCTTCGTTTCCATTTTGATTGCCGCAGCACTGGCCCTGATTGGGGCGGTGGCACGGTTGTCGGGCAATTCTATTGCCTTGGGTATCTCGGGGTTTTATGTTTCTATCTTCCGCGGCACACCCCTGCTCGTGCAAATATTTATCATCTACAACGGATTGCCCCAGATTGGCACTGCGTTGATGAAGAAAGGGGTCCCTTTCGGTCACTTTTTAATTCTCAGTGCAATGGCATCCGGTATTCTCGCCTTGAGCCTGAACTATGGAGCCTATATGACCGAGATTTTCCGCGCCGGCATCCAATCCATTAGCGGTGGGCAGCGCGAAGCCGCCGAATCGATCGGCATGAATAGCATCCAGATCATGCGCCGGGTCATCCTGCCCCAGGCTGTGCGGGTGATCATCCCCGATATTGGCAACCAATTCATTGCTATGCAGAAGGACTCGTCTTTGGTTTATTACATGGGTGTCTGGGAACTAACCTATCGGGCTAATAAATTTGCACGCCAGGATAGCAAATTCATGGAAATGTTTATTACCGCCGCCGTTTTTTACTGGCTATTGACCATTGTCTCTTCCTGGTTGGAAGGCATGCTGGAGAAACGCTTGAGGACGGGTTATGAACGATAACGAGATCATCTGCGTCGAAGATTTACACAAGTGGTTTGGGATGCTGCATGTCCTCAAGGGGATCTCCTTTGGTGTCGCACCAAAGGAAGTACTGGTTATCATCGGGCGCAGCGGCTCAGGCAAGAGCACCCTGCTACGCTGCTTGAATTTCCTCGAAGAGCCTTCTGCGGGTTTAATCAACATCGCCGGTCAATCTTTGACCATCACTCCAGGGACACGTTATGATCACAAAAAAGCCGTCTCCATGCGCCTGAATACAGGCATGGTGTTCCAGGAATTTAATCTCTTCCCCCATATGACCGCCCTGGATAACGTCATCGAAGGCTTGGTGACGGTTAAAGGAATGCCCAAGGATAAAGCCATCCCTATCGGGATCAAATATCTGCAAAAGGTGGGACTGGAGGAAAAGAAGGATGTGCACCCCATAAAGCTTTCTGGTGGGCAGAAGCAGCGCGTGGCTATCGCCCGTGCCCTGGCCATGGAGCCCAAGGTCATGCTCTTCGATGAGCCCACCTCTGCCCTCGACCCTGAGCTGATCGGCGAGGTCCTGGACGTGATGAAACAGCTCGCCGTCGAAGGCACTACCATGATCGTGGTCACCCATGAAATGGGCTTTGCCAAAGATGTTGCTGACCGGATCTTGTTTGTCGATAAAGGCCTGCTCGTTGAATCCGGTCCTCCCGACCAGATTTTCCATCATGCCCAAGACGATCGCACCCGTTCATTCCTCGAACCCATCCGCAAGGTCCAGCAGATATAAACATTAATTGATATTCGGTAGGGGCGAAGCATTCATAAATTTGTAGCCGGGATCTGCCTGCCCCCGACGTTAGGATGGGGTTGATCCCGGTTCTACTTTTTATGTTGTGGCCATCCAGTTTGTTGTTTTTTGTAGTTGAGGACGGTCTTTGTCCGAAACATCGCCAGTGTTTTGTACGAGCGATGCCGGGATCGGCCTGCCCCCCACTGTTCTTGGAGGGGGTTGATCCCGGTTTTCGTTTCAATCACCGCTCTTGTAGCCGGGATTGCTGATCCCGGTTTTTTTGATGCCCCGTAGAGACGATGCAACCACACCTTCCTGGTTGCTTCACGCCTACTGGCCGGTAATAAATTGTTATAATTCCTCCCATCTCACACCGGGGACACCGAAATGACCATCCGACGACTCACCATCGACCTCCTCATCCTTTACGCCCTGCTGACCCTCTACACCCTCATCGGCCCCTCGCTTGGCCTGCCGTACCACACATTCTTCACTCCCCTGCTCACCCTGGTGGCGTTCACCTTCGCCCTGCTGCACGGGTCACAAAACCTGGGCTGGAAGCACACCCTGCTTCTG
>JBGOYO010000240.1:0-5282 GCA_041479715.1 Anaerolineae bacterium | reverse complement strand
TTACTTGCCCCTGAGTGTATTCTTTAAAAACAGGTGGGATGCTTTTCTTCTTCATACCCCCTATTGAATCACATCTTCTTTAAACACGAAAGGGGCTGCCCGACTTTTTGGACAGCCCCTGCATTTTTATAAGAACGTTGAGACCCTTCTACCCCGGGTTGGACAGCTTGTATCTCTGGGCAACGCTCCTGAATTTCCGGGATAACAAGGAATCGCCGCCAAGAAGCGAAGTTTGGTTTACTCTCGGGGCATGCCAGCTTTGGCCTCGTTATAAGCAGCTTCCATCGATGTAAACATAGACTTTGCTTCTTCTGCGGTCAGTTTTGAGTCAAGCAGGGGCAGGTAGATTTCCTCTTCTTTGGCTAAATGTAATTTCAACACGGCGTACAGCCCGTATAGAACCCGGCGCAAAGCCGCAGCCTGGATGGACGTGATGGTAAGCTGTGACTGATGGACGCGCAGTGACCCCAGCTCATCGGTTAACCGGGCAATTTCAACGTGGTCACGGACCATTGTCGCCGTAGATAGTTCGTTTCCCATGGCTTTTTGGACCATTGGGTATAGCACTGCCTCTTCCGCGTGAGCGTGGGCGACTAATTGGCGGGTCAGGAAATTATAGGCTTGCTCGATCTTGTCATGCGCCTGGCTGGTCAGGCTATCATTCACGACATCAGCTGCAAGACGTAAGCCTTCTATCTGCGGGTACAGCTCTTTATGCTCGTCTCTAAGGGGTTGGGTTATGCTTGCCATTTGCTATTCTCCTTCGGTGTTTACCTACCTATATAGTATATTATAACTTCGATAAGTGTTCGTGATCAATTCCAGTGTAATTCGTTGAACTTGCGGGCGTCCGATTGTCCCCTTCCTGATAATTGTATTCGAATTTACCCCATTGTTTCAGCAAGGAGTATTTCACGACTCAGCTAATGACAGCACGGACAAGTGACCGCCTAAATCTACCAGCCCGGGGATTTCTATTTCTTAAATACCTGGCATTGACACCGGTCCAGGGATAACGTATCAACCCCCAGTATTTAATTAGGTTCTTCATCGTGCATGGTGAGCTTGTGGCTGGCAGCTCTATCCACCAGCCAGATGGGCTTCTTCCCTGCCGGTCGGATCAGCTGGGCGGGCAGCTCGCGCGGCTTGTAAGGACCTTCGAGCACGTTCTCCAATACCTGGGCTTTATCGGCGCCCGAGACCAGGAACACCACCTGGCTAGCCTGGTTAATGAAAGGAGCGGTAAACGTGATCCGGTCCATCCCAAGCTCTTTGATGTAAACCTCTGAAACCCATTTTTCCCGTTCGTTGAGCACGGGTGTGTGCGGAAAGAGCGATGCAATGTGCCCGTTGCTGCCCAAACCTAAAAGGACGAGATGGAAATTAGGGTTTGACGTGCTGAAAAATTCCTTCAGCTCCAGCTCATACTGGATGGCTGCCTGCTTCGGGGAGTGCTCACAGTGGATGGGGTGGATGTTTTCGGCGGGGATGGGCACATGGTTCAGCAGGGTCAGCCGCGCCAGTCGGGCGTTACTGCGCGGATCGTCTTCCGGCACACAGCGCTCATCGCTCCAAAACATGTGCACCTCGTCCCAATGGATGTGTTCACTGTAGGGAGGGGTGGCCAATAGCTCATACAGTCGACGAGGGGTCTCTCCCCCTGAAAGTGCCACGCTGAAACGGCCACAGATCAAGCTTGCTTGCCGAGACTGAACGGCGAAAAGCTCAGCCGCTGCCAGGCTCAGCGCTTCTAGATCGTTGTATATATGGATCATCTCATCCTCCTGATTGCTGCTGGTCGTGAAAAACCGGTTGTAACCACCGCCGCCCATCCTGGGCAATGAGGGCTTCTGCACTTGGAGGTCCCCAGGTGCCGCTTGTGTAATTGGGGAAATCGGATGGGGACACGCTCGCCCACACCTCCAGGACGGGTGCAATTACCCTCCAGGCGCATTCTACCTGGTCGGCGCGCATGAATAGAGTGGCGTCACCACGGATCACATCGAGCAATAATGTTTCATAGGCTTCCGGTGGGGTGGTGTTAAATGCCTCCGAGTAGCGGAAGCGCATCTCCTGCGAGCTCAGCCGCAGGTCAACCCCTGGCACCTTGGCCTGGAAATGCAAATTTATGCCTTCATCGGGCTGGATCTCGATCTCCAGGCGGTTGGGAAGCCAATCCTGGTTGGCAGACGCCGGGAAGGCTTGATGTGGCACGGGACGGAACTGGATGATGGCCTGGGAGGTTTTTTGAGCCAGGCGCTTACCCGTGCGCAAATAGAATGGGATATCCTGCCAGCGCCAGTTGTCGATAAACAGCTTAAGGGCAGCAAATGTCTCGGTATTGGAGTTGGGCTCCACATCCGGCTCACTGCGGTAGCCTACCACGCGTTCTCCTTCCAGCCAGCCAGGTCCATACTGACCGCGGGAGGCATATTGGTGCAACTGGTCAACAGGGATGGGTCGGACGGCGCGCAGCACGTCCACTTTACGGGCTCGGATTTCATCCGCATTAAATGCAGCCGGTGGCTCCATAGCTATCAGGGATAGGATTTGCAGCAGGTGGTTCTGGATCATATCGCGCAATGCCCCCGAATGGTCGTAATACCCGCCCCGGTGTTCCACACCCACCTGTTCCGCCACCGTGATTTGCACGTGGTCGATGTAGCGCCGGTCCCAGATCGGCTCGAATAGAGCATTGGCGAAGCGGAACGCCAGGATGTTCTGCACTGTTTCCTTACCCAGGTAGTGGTCGATGCGGTAGATTTGGGATTCTTCCAGCGTCTTCAGCAAGGTCTGGTTGAGGTGACTGGCGGAGTCCAGATCATGTCCGAATGGCTTTTCGAACACCATCCGCGTACGCTTGCGGTCACTAACCAGATGCACCTGCCCCAGGTTGTGGACGATGGTTTCGACGATGGTTGGCGGTGTGGCGAGGTAGTATACCCGTTCGGCGTGCTCACCCCAGGTTTTATCCTGGCTGTTCAATGCCTTGGCTAGGTTTTCGAAGGTCTTGGCGTCATCGAAATCACCCGTTATACAATCGATGATATGACCGGCAAAATCCTTCCATTGGTCGGGTTTGGCTTTCCCCTGGCGTGAAAATTGGTTTACCCCGTCCAGCAGGCGCTTGCGTAGGTCGTCCAGGCTGATCGGTTTTACATCCACCCCGTAAATAGCGTACTTCTCCGGCATCAAACCGCCGAGGTGGAGGTTATATAGCGCCGGGATCAGCTTGCGCCAAGTCAGGTCACCTGCAGCGCCAAAGATGGTTATTTCAACCGGAGGAAGATTATTCTCAGCCATTGTCCTGGCCCTCTTCTTTCGTCCACTGGGTGTGGAAAATCCCACGCTGGTCCACGCGCTCATAGGTGTGGGCGCCGAAGAAATCGCGTTGTGCCTGGATCAGGTTCGCCGGCAAGTGGGTCGAGCTCAGGCTATCGATATATGCCAGCGTTGCCATGAAAGCCGGTGCGGGAATACCCAACCCGGCAGTCGTCTGAGCCACGCCGCGCAGGTCGTTGATCCGTTCAGCCACTGCTTCACCGAGTGTCTGGTCAAGCATCAGGTGCAGTAAGTCAGGCTGCCTGCGGTAGGCGTCGCGGATCGGCTCCAGCAGCCGGGAGCGGATGATACAGCCGCCTCTCCAGATGCTGGCGACAGCCGACAGGTTCAGGTTATACTCATATGCTTTGGAGGCCGCATCCATTTGTGCAAAGCCCTGCGCATAGGTCAGGATGGTGGCGGCGTACAGCCCGCGCCGGGCTTGCTCGATGATGCGCTTCTTTTCACCCGTCAGGCGCTGGATCCGCCCGCCATATCTCTGGCTGATGGCAGTTCGCTGATCTTCCCAACCCGACAGGTTGCGCATGACTACGGCTGAATCGATGGTGGGCGTCGGTACATGCAGGTTGAGTGCATCCTGGGTGGTCCACATTCCGGTACCCAGTTGGTGGGCTGCATCCAGCACCACGTCCACCAGGCGCTTCCCGGTGATCTCATCCAACTTGCGGAAGATTTCCGCAGTGATCTCCACCAAGTATCCGTTCAGCTCCACCTGGTTCCAGCTCGAAAACACCTCCCCCAGCTCGTCATCTGTCATGCCCAGGCCGCGTGACAGCAAGTCATACACCTCAGCGATCAGCTGCATCAGGCCGTATTCGATTCCATTGTGCACCATCTTGACGTAATGACCCGCCGAATGAGGTCCGAGGTAGGTCACGCAGGGCTCACCGTCCACATGGGCAGAAGCCGCCTCCAGGATATCCTGCACCTGCTGGTATGCAGCTTCAGGTCCGCCTGGCATCATGCTGGGACCGTGGCGTGCGCCTGCTTCACCGCCTGAAACACCCATGCCAAAGAAATGCAACCCTTTGGCCTCCAGCGTGGTCTCGCGCAGGTCGGTATCGGTGAAGTGTGAGTTGCCGGCATCGATGATCATATCTCCCTGCGAAAGGTATGGCAGCAGGTCACGGATGACGCTATCCACAATGGGTCCCGCCGGGACGAGCAGCATCACCGCCCGCGGCGGCTGCAGCGCCGCCACAAAGCTGCTCACGTCTTCCGTCGCCTGGATGGGTAGACCAGCTGCTTCGGCACGCAAGGTTGCCACTTGCTTAGGGTCCTTGTCATAACCCGCCACAGCGAACCCATGATCGGCCATGTTGAGCAGCAGGTTGCGTCCCATCACTCCCAATCCCACCATACCGATACGGCATGCTCCGTCAGTCATTTTTCTCCTTTAGTTGGTTCAACTATATTGTGATCAAAGCCCCAGCGCAGCCAATTTTGAGCGCGTGGTTGGCACGTCAACGTGCAGGATGCCCTGGATACCCAGGCTGTTGGCAGTTTCAATAAACAAGGGGCGGTCGTCGATATACGCCACCTGGTCAGGCAGCGATTGTGAAACATCCAGGGCGATGCGGTAAATATCCAAATCCGGTTTCCGGTAATGCACGAAACAGGATGAGACGAACGTATCGATGACCTGTTCTAATTTGTATTCAGCGATGCAGTAGGAATTGATCTCCCTGCCCTCGTTGTTGACCGCGATGGTTTTTAATTTATGACGATTTTTTATAGCCCGTACCAGATCGAGCATATCAGGGAATGGCTGTGAGCGCGCCAGCATGAAGGTTTTGAATTCATCCACTGAGAAGCGGCGCTCCTGGCAGAAAACCACCCTTTGCAGGTACTCGTCCAGGTTTAATTTCCCTTCCTCGTAAGTGTCATAGGTGAGGTGGTGGCGTTCCTCCACATCCATAAAATCGAGGTTGAAGCGTTCA
>JBGOYO010000239.1:0-5287 GCA_041479715.1 Anaerolineae bacterium | reverse complement strand
ATTTTCCCTCGACCCGAACAAGCAGGCAGAGGGGAAATATATCGATCCGCAGCTTCAGGATATGGCTAAAATCCTTTCAGGCACAAACGGATTTACCCCCGATATCGGTGATACCATCGGTGGAACTTTCGGAACGGCTGAGTGGACGGCAATAATCAACGCGGTTCAAGGTAAAGATATTCAGACCGAGCTGAATACAGTCGAACAAGCGCAGATGTCTTCTCTCGGGAAATAACTTCCAACTAATGGGGCGTGCAGGTTACCTGCACGCCCCTTTTTCAATTGAATAGTGGGAGGGATGCCCATGGTTCCAAAAATCATGAAACAAGGTCGGCTGGCTCCACTGATCTACCTCGGTCCTGCCCTGATTATCATGTTGGTTTTTGTCGTCTACCCGAGCGTCAACACGATAATTCTAAGCTTTATGGATAAGACGGGCACTCAGTCTGCTGCAGTAGACTGTGTAGCTGGTGAGCCGTGCTGGGGAGTACTCGAAAATTACCGCTATGCCCTCACCAACCAGCTCATGTTGAATGCTTTGCGCAACAATGCTCTTTGGCTCATTCTGATGGTGCCTGGCGTGGTGGCGGTTGGATTAATGTTCGCCCTGCTTACCGATCGGGTGCGTTATGAGCCCCTGGCAAAATCAATCCTTTTCATGCCCATGGCAATCTCGTTTATCGGCGCAGGCGTGATCTGGCGTTTTGTATATTACATTCAGACGGGCGGCGGGCCTCAGATTGGATTATTGAACGGTATCCTGGAAAAATTGGGCCTCCAGCCGGTTGCGTTCATTAGCGATGCGAGGATTAACAATTTCGCCCTGATGATTGTGGGGGTCTGGCTGTGGGCGGGCTTCTGTATGACCATTCTTTCTGCAGCGGTAAAGGGGCTGCCGACCGAAGTTTTGGAGGCCTCCCGCGTGGATGGGGCAAATGAATGGAATGTGTTCTGGCGGGTAATGTTCCCCATGATCCTGCCCACCATCGTGGTGGTCACCACCACCATGGTGATCAATGTGCTGAAAATCTTCGATATCGTATTCGTCATGACCGGTGGCAATTTTGGAACTGAAGTGATTGCCAACCGCATGTTCCAGCTCATTGTCACCGATACCGGTAAATCTATGGCGATTGCAGTCCTGCTCATTATCCTGACCATCCCGGTGATGATATTCAACGTCCGGCGATTCCATGCCGAGGAGGCGAGTCGATGAGCCCTCTTGCCAAGCTTAACCAATTCTTTAAAAAACTGCCTCTCCACCTGGCAATCATTATCATGGTCCTCTTGTGGCTGATCCCAACACTGGGGCTATTCATTACTTCATTCCGCACTCGCGATGCGGTGCGTAATACGGGCTGGTGGACTGCTTTTGCTTCGGTTAAACCAGTGGAGAACGCAGAATACACTACCTATTGTGCCTCTTGTCATGGCGCAGATGGTAAGAAAATTGCCAACGCCAACCTGGCTGATCCGACTGTTGCTAACCAATATACCCGATCGATCAATTTGCTGATCGACCTGCAGAAGCCTGTAAATGGCGGTCCCCACCTGGTGAACCCGCAGCTTCCTGCCAATGCTGCTCAAGCTCAGGCGATCCTTTCTCCCATTCTGACTTATATGCGTTCGCTTTCTGCCGGAAGTACGACAAAAGCGCCGAAATTCACATTAAGCAACTATGTGGATGCCCTGGTTGGATACAAAGGTACGGCAGATTATCTGAGCGATTGTCAGAACAAAGTTCCTAGCACCCTGGCAGTATTTAACTGCAGCACCTCCGACCTGCTCAACCAGGCGGGCATGGGGCGCGCCTTCTTGAACACGCTTGCGGTGGCAATCCCATCCACGATCATCCCGATTATTTTCGCTGCCCTGGCCGCCTACGGTTTCGCCTGGCTGGATTTTAAAGGGCGCCAATGGCTGTTCGCTCTTCTGGTCGGGCTTCAGATTATCCCTCTGCAAATGACCCTGGTTCCGATTGCCCGTCTGTATGCCAGTATTGGTCTCCAAGGCAGCTTCTTAGGTATATGGTTATTCCATACCGGTTTCGGACTGCCCTTTGCCATCTACCTGCTGTGGAATTTCATCAGGTCACTCCCCAAAGAGATCTTCGAATCGGTGTACCTGGACGGCGCCAACCACTGGACTGCCTTCAGGAGATTGGCGCTTCCCCTGTCCATACCCGCTATCGCATCGCTGGGTATCTTTCAATTCCTATGGATTTGGAACGACTTCCTGGTGGCCAAGGTTTTCCTTTCCAGCAAGCCGGTGCTCACCGTCCAGATCACCAACTTGATCGATCCACTCGGTGGCAACTGGAACATTCTCACCGGAGCAGCCTTCCTCTCCTTCATCGTACCCATGGCAGTCTTCTTTGGGTTCCAGAAGTATTTCGCCCGCGGTCTGCTTTCAGGCTCGGTGAAGGGATAATCGTACGACATGCCTGGAGTCCCATGGTATAAGAATGCCGTTTTCTATGAAGCCCCGGTAAGGGCAATATACGATAGCAACAATGATGGTAAGGGTGACCTGGCCGGACTAACGCAAAAATTGGACTATCTGGCTGAGCTGGAGGTGGACTGCATTTGGCTGAACCCTATCTACCCATCGCCGCTCAAAGATGATGGGTATGATATCTCGGATTACTGTGCCGTCCACCCCGATTTCGGCAGCCTGGATGATTTCAAACACCTGGTGAAGGCAGCGCATCAAAGAAACCTGCGCCTGATCATCGATTTGGTTGTCAACCATACCTCAGACCAGCACCCATGGTTCCAGGCTGCCCGTAACAATCGCACCTCACCTTATCGTGAGTATTACGTCTGGTCTGATACCGACCAGAAATTCGCCAATGTGCGCATCATCTTTGTGGATACTGAAAAATCCAACTGGACTTGGGATGACCGTGCAGGTCAGTACTTCTGGCATCGCTTCTATTCTCACCAGCCCGACCTGAACTTTGACAGCGCGGCGGTCAGGGAAGAGATGCTTCAAGTGATGAAGTTTTGGCTCGATCTGGATGTGGATGGTTTCCGCGTCGATGCAGTCCCGTATCTATTTGAGCGTGAAGGCACCTCGTGCGAGAACCTGCCAGAAACGCACGCCTACCTTAAGGAGATGCGGAGCTTCGTGGAGCTGAATTATCCCGGGCGCATCCTGCTATGCGAAGCCAACCAGTGGCCCCAGGATGTTCGAGCGTATTTCGGGGGAGTTGATGAAGGGCAGGCAGCTGAATTTCACATGGCTTTTCACTTCCCGCTCATGCCACGTATCTTCATGGCCCTCAAACGTGCCGATGCATCACCCATTCGCTGGGCGTTGGACAACACGCCTCCCATCCCGGATTATGCGCAGTGGTGCACCTTCCTGCGCAACCACGATGAGCTTACGTTAGAGATGGTGACGGAAGAGGAGCGCCAGTGGATGTGGGAACAGTACGCACCGGAGCCACGTATGCGCTTAAACCTGGGCATCCGACGTCGGTTGGCGCCTTTGCTGGATAACGACCGTAGGCTCATCGAGCTGGCAAATTCCCTCCTCTTCACCCTACCTGGCGCACCAATCATATATTACGGGGACGAGATCGGCATGGGAGATAACATCGCCCTCCCCGACCGAAACGGTGTGCGCACTCCCATGCAGTGGGATGATTCGCCCTCTGCTGGCTTCTCACACTCTGTTAGTTTATATTCACCGATCATCAATCAACCTCCTTATGGTTATAGGAAAGTGAATGTAGCCGCTCAGAAAGCCGACCCAACTTCATTATGGCACACCATCCACAAGATGATCCAGCTGCACAAAAAGCACACTGCGTTTGGAGAGGGTGACCTGACCTGGATCGATGCGGGGACGAATGCAATCCTGGCTTTTTATCGCACCACCTCCGATGAACGCTTAATGTTGATTCATAATCTTAGCCCTATTCCTCAACGGGTAAAACTGGATCTAAAATTCAACCAACTAAAATGGACCGACCTGTTTGTTGGCCAGCTATATTTTGCCGTGCAGGAGCATCTTCAGCTTCACCTGGCGCCATATCAATTCTTATGGCTGCATTGACACAGCCTCCATTGTTTATAACGTAGCTACCCCAAGCCCGCCCCCGACCTGTTCTTACACACCGCTGCTCAACTTGGCCTTCCACCCAATAAATGCGTTGTAGTTGAAGATGCTACCGCCGGGATTCAGGCTGCAATTTCAGGTGGCTTCCGCTCGATCGGTCTGGGACCGATTGAACGCGTCGGTACCGCCGACCTGGTATTCCCCTCATTGGAGGGAGTACACCTCCAGCAGGTAATAGCCGCCTTGAGTTGATTTATTCTTAACTGGAAGAGCAAACAATAGGTTGGAAATTCACGTCCCAACTTCGAGCAGCATCATCAGTGCGAAACCCACCATCGCTGCAAAAGTGGGCAGGTTAGTATTTCCCTCCCGCTGGCATTCAGGTATCAGCTCCTCCACCACCACGTAAAACATTGCCCCAGCTGCGAAAGACATCGCATAGGGTAGGATTGGAGAGATCGCAATCACCGCCGCGGCTCCGAAAACCGCTGCTACCGGCTCTACCATCCCTGAAAACTGACCATAGAAGAAACTTTTACCCATCGACATTCCCTCGCGTCTGAGTGGTAGTGATATCGCCATTCCTTCTGGAAAGTTTTGGATCCCAATCCCAATGGCTAGCGCGATTGCACTTGCCAGGTTCACTTGATGGACGAGCAATCCTGCGGCGCCAAATGCCACCCCCACTGCCAGACCCTCGGGGATGTTGTGCAGGGTCACAGCCAGCATGAGCAATGTGCTACGCTTCCAGCTGGTCGGCAGACCTTCGGTAGACGCATCGGGAAAACCGAGGTGCAGGTGCGGTAGCAGGCGGTCGATTGCCCAGAGCACGGCACCACCCAGCAGGAAACCAATCACCGGGGGAACCCATACCGGGAGAGTTCCACCCCTGGATAATTCAACCGATGGCGCCAATAATGACCAATAAGAAGCGGCGACCATCACCCCAGCAGCAAATCCAAGCATGGCGTTCAGAAAACGGGTGCTTACGTTCCGGGTCAGGAAAACCGTGCTTGCTCCCAGTGCGGTAATCGCCCAGGTGAAAATGGTTGCGACCAACGCCTGGATAACGGGAGAGAGGTTTATGAATGTATTCATCACTAATATAATGCCTTATGATCAAGAATCTTACAAACAGAATTAACCACTGAATTATATTAATATAATCATCAGTTGTATAGTGTGTCATTTGTAAGGTTTTTTGGGTCTTCTGGGACTCAAT
>JBGOYO010000238.1:0-5301 GCA_041479715.1 Anaerolineae bacterium | reverse complement strand
TGCCCCCGCAGTGGCTCGCCAGGCGCAAAGATTGCTGGTTGCCGGTAACCTGCTTGACCTGGAATTAAACAATGAAGCTGGCCAGTTCAAAAAACCACACGGGCAGATTCACTTCGCCACCACCGGTGATGCTGCGCGCCTGGAAAATATGCTCCCTGGTTTGCTTGCAGAAACCGCTCAAGTCGAACACCTCACCTGGAAAAATGGAAAGGTAGTCTCCAGTGATTCGAGTGTGGCAACTACCCAGTAATTACTTATAATCATTATATCGATACCCGGAGGTACCTGATGCTGAAGAGAATGCATATATTATCCTTTCCTCTTATACTGGTAGGCACATTATTCCTGGTGATGCTCGTGTTCAGTGTCCGCATGGATGCCCTCGCACAAAGCACCAACCAGGATCCAATCATCACCTGGCTGTTCAACGCCAAGGCGAATTCCGACCAGACTGATTATGGTCAGCACGAGCCTCACCTGGCCATCAGCAGAACTGACCCGAATGTAGTCGTCTCAGTTGCCAAGGATTATCGTATTAACGATGATAAACAGGTTTGGATCTATGTCTCCCGGGATGGAGGTCACACATGGCCCCTGGATTTACAGCTTCACATCCCCGGACTCCCCGCAGACGTCCCCAACCAGAGCGACCCGGTCACAATGGCTCGCGACGATGGACGTATTTATGTGGAGGCTCTGGGTTATGATGCTTCCGGAAGCGGGTACGGACACGGAATCTTCCTCACCTGGACAAATGATAATGGTAACTCCTGGCAGGATCCCTCGATTGTAGTTACCCATAATCAAACCCCGGGAACGCTTGACGACAAGGATTGGTTCGCTATCGATAATTATCCTTCCAGCCCTTATTATCACAATATGTATGTTGCCTGGGCTTATGGAGGTATCCTGTTTAAACGTTCCACGGATGGCGGGCTCAATTGGACGCCGAACTATGCCACGATCGCCCCGGGCGATACTGAATATCCTTATCCTGTGGTTGGTCCTGATGGTACTGTGTACGTATTTTTCATGGATGGCTGGGGTGCTGGAGTGGATGGTTATATCAGATATGTCAAATCCACCGATGGGGGAGTAAGCTTTAGTAGTCCCTTCACTGTAGTAGCCACGTCACAGCCTGATAGCCCCATCCATGTGGGAGGGTTTGACCAGTTCCGCTTTTTCTCCATTATCACGGCTGCAGTCAATCCCACCAATCCAGCTGATATTTGGGTCGGTTGGACGGATGATAATGGCAATTTCGATGGCAAGACGGATGTTCTTTATGTGCACTCCTCTGATGGTGGCACCACCTGGAGCCCCAAAGCCCCTCTCAGCCATGATAACCCCAATGTAAACGACCACATTACACCGGTATTCTCGATGAGCTTGGACGGTCGACTGCACGCCTTCTGGTTGGATCGTCGCGCAGACCCCATGAACCAGCTATGGCATGGATATCACACTTCCACCAAGGATGGCATTACCTGGGAAGTGGATACCCAGGTGAGTGAACAGGCGTTTGACCTGAATCTCGGTTTCCCACCGGGCAGTGGTAATGCCGCGGGCGATTATTGGGGTTTGGATACGGTCGGGAACATTGTCATGGCAGCCTGGAATACCACGGTCATCAATAACCAGCAAGACATCTTCGTTGCAAGCGGCATCTACAGCACAACCGCCATTACCCTCACTGGGCAGGTGGTTGACGACCAGACCCTCTTCCCTCTTTCTGGTGCAGAGGTAGCCCTGGATAATGGTGTATCCACCACCACTAACAGCACAGGTTATTACACCCTGACGGTCGAAGCAGGTGTCTATACTGCCACCGCCTCGATGGCAGGATATTTCCCTCAGGTCGTGCCAGACCTGCAGCTGTGGGCTGATACTACTGTACAGGATTTCTCCCTGCAGCCTGAAGTGACACTCACCGGACAGGTCACGGACGCTTTTACCAGCCTTCCTATCGAAGCTGCCGTTCTGGAGCTTGATACTGGTTCTTTCACCACTACTAATGCGGACGGCATCTATACCTTCACCCTGCCACCTGGGATCTATACCGCCACGGCAACAGCGGATGGTTATCTCCCCCAAACGGTCAGTGGGATAGAGCTGGTCTCTGGAACGGTCACGCAGGATTTTGCGCTTGATCCAATAGTTTGCCCAGAGCCTATCATCCTGGGCGTCAGCGTCGAAGTTGTCGATCAGCTGACGTTCTCATTCTCACCAACCGTCTCATCTACACTGCCGGTTGAGTATTTGTGGGAGTTCGGTGACGGGGCTCAAAGCCCGGACCCTGCCCCCGTCCACACCTATCCTGACTTTGGTATCTTCACCGCCAGCCTGACCGTGACCAATGCCTGTGGATCGGATAGTTGGAGTCGCCAATTGGAGCTCGACCGCTTTATATTTATGCCCCTGATTATTCGCGTCAATCCTTGATATCAAGAAAGAGACCCGGCTGAATCAATGCCGGGCCTCTGATTTATAACTACCAATACGGTCATTGGTCGGCGATCTTCACGCCCAAATTTTCCGGGCTGATCTCCAATCCTTTGAAATTCTCAAAGTTAAGGTCCCGGAATGTTAGCCCTAACTTTCCCTTGAGACGCTCAAACAAGACGGTATAACTATCCATAATGCCAGCTTCCCAGTTCAACCCAAGCTCTTGCGCTGCTCTCTTGATACTTTCACTGTCCGGTCCTTCGATTTCAAGGAAGTCCCCGGTCGGCAGCTCATCCACTACCACCTCGACATTGTCCATCTTATAAGTAGTGCGATACTTTTCATAGATTGTATAAACCTGATATCCAAGGGCTTCGAAAAGCGCCCTGGCAGTGTCAAAATCCGAAACGGTGAACTCCAGCTCCCGCCGCAGGTTTGCCCCACCCTCCAACCTTCCTTCACCCTTATAAGTCACGCGTGATTTGGAATCCCTCCGCAACCGTAGCACTTTCCCCGCCGCCGTCAGCGACCGGTCAGGCGTATCGAACCGCAGGTTGACTTCCAGCACGCGCGGTGCAATCAACTGCCCGAATTTGTTCAGCATCATCTCCAATTCTTCGCGCCTGGAGATGTAAAACTTCATTTCTAGCTCGCTTCCCTCAATATTCATCTCGCCTCTTGTTTTGCTAACACTTACACCACGCTGAGGATGGTCTCTTTCTGTTCCACCCGCTCACCCGGTTTGATCCGCACCCTGATCACTTTACCATCCCTGGGAGAACGCAGCTCATTTTGCATCTTCATCGACTCAAGCACTACCAGCACATCACCTTTGTGGATCGTTTGACCCTCATCTACCGGTATTGAGATGACCATCCCGGGCATGGGCGCTTTCAGGTGGTAGTCCTCGTGTTCCGCCACTCGACCACCAAGTGCTGCTCGCAGTCGCTTCTCGCGTTCATCTTCCACTGTGGCTGAGTAAAGGTTGCCCTGAAATAACACCTGCCAGGTATCATCATTTAGATAAACATTTGCATCGACCGACTTCCCATTCACCACCAGCGAATATACCTGTTGGTCACCGATAGACATGAAATCAATCTGATGAACGACCCCATCCACACTCACCTGGTGCTCGTCGAGGATATCAATGAGGTACTCACGTCCTTCGATCGTAGTCACATATTTCATGGTTATCTCCTCAGCCTCTCCCACCGGCTCAACCATTTCCAGTTGCTGGTGTCGCGCTCGTTGCGCTGGATTACATGCGCCGCTCGTTCCGTTTGCCGGTGGGCTACCAGTGTCGCTAATATGGCGGCAATGTCAGGGAATACTTCTTTCCCTTCTTCCGCCTCCTCGATGGAAAAACGTTCCTCCACAAAGCGCGTATCGTATTGCCCGCCCATGAACCGGTGCGAATCCATCAGACGTTGGTGGAAGGGGATGTTGCTGTGCACCCCCAGGATCTTATATTCTTCCAGTGCCCTGCGCATACGCAGAATGGCTTCACCGCGCGTATCGCCCCATACAATGAGTTTTGAGATCAGCGAATCATAATATGGGGTAACCTCGAACCCTATATACACCCCTGTATCCACTCTCACTCCCGGCCCCGTCGGCAACAGGGTGTGTGTGATGCGTCCTGTGGAAGGGATGAAGTTGTTGTATGGATCTTCAGCGTTGATGCGGCATTCAATCGCCCAGCCGTTGGCGTGGATATCTTCCTGCCGGTGGCGTAGACATCGACCGCGCGCAATCCGGATCTGTTCCTTGACAATATCGATCCCGGTGACCATCTCGGTGACCGGGTGCTCCACCTGCAGACGGGTATTCATTTCAAGAAAGTAAAAGTTCTTGTCCTTATCCACCAGGAACTCGATCGTGCCCGCATTGACGTAGTTCACCGCCTGGGCAGCCCGCACCGCGACGGCTCCTAATTCCTGGCGGAACTCCTCATCTTCACCCACAAAAGGTGATGGGCTTTCCTCCAGCAGTTTCTGGTGACGTCGCTGGATGGAACATTCCCTCTCCCCGAGGTGGATCACATTGTCCTGCCCATCGGCCAGGATCTGTATTTCGATGTGTCGAGCCCCCTCGACCAACTTTTCCAGGTAGACATTTCCATCGCCGAAGGATGCCTCCGCCTCCCGCCGTGCAGCGTTGAGCAGGGTGGGCATATCCTCCAGGCGGTTCACCTCACGCATCCCTTTGCCACCACCGCCAGCAGTGGCCTTCACCAGTAGTGGAAAGCCAATCGAGGGTGCCACTGCCAGCAGCTCTTCATCACTCAGGGAGCCCTCCCCTTCCGTTCCCGGGACCACCTTCACGCCAGCCCGCGAAACCGTGGAACGTGCTACTGCCTTATCACCCATCGCGGCAATGGACGAGGGGTTCGGACCGATGAATTTCAGCCCAGCATCCCGGCAGGCTTCGGCAAACTCAGCCCGCTCAGCCAGAAAGCCATATCCGGGGTGGATCGCCTTTGCCCCGCTCTTGTGAGCGATATCAATGATCTTGTCGATCCGCAGATATGAATCGCGTGAAGGTGCCGGACCCAGGCGATAAGCCTCATCGGCATACCGCACATGTAATGACTGGCGGTCGGCGTCCGAAAAAACTGCCACAGCCCCAAGGCCAAGCTCACGGCACGCTCGAATGATGCGTACTGCAATCTCTCCCCGGTTGGCGATCAATACTTTATTAAACATACGGTTACTCCAGCTGCAAAATTACCTGTCGTGCCATTGTTCAATCAATTCAGGTTGTCTGAGGAATTGCAGCAATCTTGGGTTGAATAGTTTGGCAGCCTCCTGAGGCAGCATGTGCCCGGCATCTGGGGTCAGCCACAATTCTGCC
>JBGOYO010000237.1:0-5321 GCA_041479715.1 Anaerolineae bacterium | reverse complement strand
ATGGGCGATGCGGCCGAGTTCATCGCCAATGAATACAACGTCACCCGTGAAGCCATGGATGAGTATTCGTACAGAAGCCACATGAAAGCCATTGCCGCCATCGATAGTGGGAAGTTCAAGCAGGAAATCGTCCCGGTGGAAGTGAAAGGTCGCAAAGGGCAGGTGACCGTGGTGGACACCGACGAGACGCCCCGCCGGGATACAACCTTGGAAGGTCTGTCCAAGCTGAAGCCAGCCTTCCAAAAAGAGGGCAAGGTGACCGCCGGCAATGCACCCGGTTTGAACGATGGTGCTGCAGCAGTAGTCATCGCCAGCCGGGCGAAAGCTGAGCAAATGGGTGTAAAGCCCCTGGCACATATCTTGGGCTATGGGAACGTGGCCGTCGAGCCAAAGTATCTATTTGCTGCTCCGGCGAAAACCATCCCGGTGGTGCTCAAGCAGGTGGGATGGAAGCTGACTGAAGTGGACCTGGTGGAGCTCAATGAGGCTTTTGCCGCCCAGGTGCTGGCAAATGGGTACGAGCTGGCGGACCAGGGTTGGGATTGGAACAAAGTCAACGTGAATGGCGGCGGGATTGCCCTGGGGCACCCGATCGGAGCCAGCGGGGCACGCTTGCTGTCCACCCTCATCTATGCTCTGAAGGACCGTGGGTGCAGCAAGGGTGTAGCGTCACTCTGCCTGGGTGGTTCGGAGGCGGTGGCAATGGCAATTGAGATGGAGTGATATTTGTAAGGGCGAAGCATCAGCACTTGATGCTTCGCCCTTACTAAGGCATAATGGGGAGGCTTGCATGGACATTCGATCGATATTCGTGGTGGGGGCGGGGACGATGGGCAACGGAATCGCCCAGGTGGCTGCCACTTCGGGTTTCCAGGTGGAGATGATGGACGTCGTCCCGGGGCAGGTGGAACGGGCGCAGGCAGCGATCGTAAAATCGGTTGAAAAACTGCTAGGAAAGGCCGTGATCACCGAACAGCAGAAGCAGGCTGCCCTGGCTATCAAGACCAGCATGGCGCTCGATGGGGCAGCAGGTGCCGACCTGGTGATCGAAGCAGCGACCGAAAACCCCGCGCTGAAGCTGAAGCTGTTCCGCGAGCTGGACCAGGTCGCCAAACCCGGTACCATCCTGGCGAGTAACACTTCGTCGATCAGCATCACGAAAATCGCTGCAGTTACCAAGCGCCCTGATCACGTGATCGGGATGCACTTCATGAACCCGGTCCCGCTGATGAAGCTGGTAGAAGTGATCCGCGGGCTGGCTACTTCGGATGAGACCACTTCAACCACGATGGAGGTGTGCCGCACGATGGGCAAGGAACCGGTGGAAGCCAACGATTCACCTGGTTTTATCTCCAACCGCATCCTCTGCCCGATGATCAACGAAGCCATTTTTGCCCTACAGGAAGGGGTTGGCACGCCAGAGGCAATCGACAATGTGATGAAGCTGGGGATGAACCACCCCATGGGACCACTAACCCTGGCCGATCTGATCGGCTTGGATGTGGTGCTGTTTGTGATGGATGTGCTACAGCGTGACCTCGGCGATGATAAATATCGCCCATGCCCGTTGCTGCGAAAGATGGTGGACGCCGGATATCTGGGCAGGAAGACGGGAAGAGGTTTCTACCAATATTAACTCTCCGCATATTCAGGCGGATATACAAGTTCGCGGTCTAAGGAATTGGGGAGATTAAATCTATGGATGCGCCTATATATGATTTTGTGATTATTGGCTCAGGTTTTGGGGGTAGCGTTTCCGCTATGCGGCTGGCAGAGAAGGGCTATTCTGTGCTGATGTTGGAGCGAGGGAAACGTTATGAGGATAAGGATTTCCCGAAAACCAATTGGAATATCCGAAAATCACTTTGGCTTCCATTTCTACACTGCTTCGGTACCTGGGAATTATCTTTTTTGAATGGTGCTATCGCCTTGCGGAGCAGTGGAGTGGGTGGTGGAAGTTTGATGTATGCCAACGTGTTGATGGAGACGGATGACCGGCTATTTGAGGCGCCCAGCTGGCATAACCTGGCAAATTGGAAGTCAATCCTCCGTCCGCACTACGACACTGCCAAGCGCATGCTGGGGGTTACCACCAATCCGCGTTTATGGAAGGCTGACGAGATCTTGAAGGAAATTGCGTCTGAGCGAGGCGTGGCGGATACATTCCACCCAACGGAAGTGGGGGTTTTCTTCGGGAAAGAAGAAGAGACAGTCCCTGATCCGTATTTCGATGGTGCGGGACCCTCGAGGGCTGGTTGTATTTACTGTGGTGGCTGCATGGTTGGCTGCCGTTACAACTCCAAAAATACTCTTCCAAAGAATTACCTGTTCTTCGCTGAAAAGCTGGGTGTGCACATATTGCCAGAAGTCACGGTCCGCGATATTCGTCCATTGACGGGGCGATCGCAGGATGACGCCCGCTATGAAGTTGAATATCGCAAAACTACGGCCTGGATTTCGCATCCCCGCCAGACAGTACGGGCGAAAAACGTCATCGTCGCAGCGGGGGCGCTGGGCACGCTGGAATTACTCTTCCGCTGTCGTGAGCAGACCCATTCCTTACCTCGGTTATCCCAGAAACTGGGGCACAATGTGCGCACCAATAGTGAAAATCTACAAGGAGTGCTCAGCCGGGATAAACAGATCGATTATTCCAAAGGCATCGCCATCACATCCATTTTTAGCGCTGATGGGGTGACTAATGTCGAGCCAGTCAGATTTTCAGATGGATCATCCTTGCTGCGTAATATCACCGCCCCGCTCGTAGATGGTGGGAATATCCCTACAAGGATGGTAAGGACCTTATGGGAAATCATTCGCCACCCTATCGATTTTCTGTATTCCCGTTTTTTCTCACGCTGGGCGCGCCATACCACCATTCTATTAATGATGCAACCAGTGGAGGAGCTGTTACGCGTGCGCTTCGGCCGCAATATTTTTTCACTATTCCGAAAGGGTGTTATGTTTGATACTGCCGGTGGTCTACAGCTACCTAAATCACCCGCCATCAGTAACACCATCACCCGGAATTTTGCCGGGAAAATAAATGGGATTCCCGCAGCCACATTTATGGACAGCCTGTTCAATTTCCCCATTACCGCACACTTTATGGGAGGTGTACCATTGGGTGTGGATGATAAAAACGGTGTGGTGGATGTGGATTTTCAAGTACATAATTATCCGGGGTTATTCGTGGTGGATGGATCCATCATGCCGGGCAACCCGGGGGTCAACCCATCCCTGACCATCACCGCCCTGGCGGAATATGCGATGAGCCAGATCCCGCCCAAGGGCGGATAGGCAGGGCGCTCAGCAGGAGTTTAGCTAATTTCTTCTCATCACCAACAAGCGATCGGGTTGGTGTCCCAGCTGTGTGAACAGGTTAACCAGCCGGCTCAATCGTTTGAAATAAGGGGGCATCTCAGCAGTATTTAACACCTGGAACCCAAATTTCTGATACAGCGGACCCAGCTCAGCACGGCAGGTGAGATACAGTGTGACGGGGTGCTGTTCCAAAAGGTGCTCAATAATCGTGCGCGCCACGCCCCTGCCACGCCATCCAGGCAGTACGGCAATCGAAGCCAGCTCGAGTGAGCCATCGCCATGCGGTTTTAACTGCCCGCACCCGATAATGCTATCCTGGCGATCGACCGCCAAAATGAATCGCTGCCAATTTAGACCAGTGGGGTTGATATGCACCTTGGAGATGATCTGGCGGATCGTCGTGGCATCAGCCGCATTAGACTGCCGGAGAGAATATTCGTGAGATGGGGTAAGCGTTTCCATATACCTTTATTTTCCACCCTTGCCTGGTTGTGAGTCAAGAGGAGAGCCTTCATTAAAATGTTTCAGATAATAGTTTTGGATAAAACTAGTGTATAATGATTATTCACAATTAAATCTAACCGGAGTAAACATATGGATCAGACGAATGCCCCATCTGGGCAGGAGGAAGTACCAGAAGGACAAATAAACGCTAAAGACACAGAAGAACACCCAACAACTTCCACGGGTTCAATGGAAACTTTGCTGCAAGAAGAAGGCTTGAACCTTGATTTTCCGAAGCAGGGTGAGATACGCACCGGTGTCGTCGCCAGCATCGGAGATAACGAAATCCTTGTAAGCGTGGGTACCAAATCTGAGGGGGTTATATCGGGTAAGGAGAAAGAGTCGATCCCCCCAGAGATTTTAGCAACAATGAAAATTGGTCAGGAAATCCCGGTATACGTTCTAAATCCGGAAGATTCAAACGGAAATTTGGTGCTCTCATATAATCGCGCCCGTGAGGAAACCGATTGGCTCGATGCTGAATCTATGAAGGCTTCAGGCACGCCTTATGAAGCCAAAGTGATCGGCTATAACAAGGGTGGGCTGATCGTACCCATCGGTATGTTGCGCGGGTTCGTCCCGGCTTCCCAGGTGAGTGTGATGCGCCGTGTGGAAGGCGATGAAAGCCCCGATGCCCGCTGGAGCAAGATGGTGGGTGAGCCGATCAAGGTCGTGGTGATCGAAGTAGACCGCGCCCGGCATCGTTTGATCTTATCCGAGCGCACCGCATTACAGGAAACGCGAGAGACCATCAAGGACCGTTTATTAGATGAGCTACAGGAAGGTACCATCAAGACCGGGCGGGTGACCAGCCTGGCAGATTTTGGTGCCTTTGTCAACGTGGATGGCGCCGATGGTCTGGTCCATCTGTCAGAGATCAGCTGGGAGCGCATTGAGCACCCGAGCGAAGTGTTGAGAGTTGGGCAGGAAGTCAAGGTCAAAGTGATCGCTGTTGACCAGGAACGCAAGCGAATTGGCTTGTCTATCCGCCAGCTTTTGCCTGATCCATGGGTGGTGAAAGTTTCAAACCTGAAGGAAGGTCAGCTGGTGGAAGGTACAATCACCCACCTGACAAAATTTGGTGCGTTTGCCCGTCTGGATGAAGATTTGGAAGGTCTGATTCATATCTCTGAGCTGAGTGATCAGCGCATTAACCACCCTAAGGAAGTAGTGAAAGAGGGTGATGTGGTCACCTTGCGGGTGATCAAGCTGGATACCGAACGACGACGCATTGGGTTATCCCTGCGCAAAGTCGAATCAATGGCTTATGCCAATATGGATTATGAGATGATGCTCTCCGGTCAACCTAAAGCCGCCCAGGCTGAGGAAGTAACCGAAGAAGTAACCGAAGAAGTAACTGTAGAAGTAACTGAAGATGTATCCGAAGAAGTAACCGAAGAAATAACTGTAGAAGTAACTGAAGAAATAACTGAAGAAGTGGTTGAAAAGTCAGCCGCAGATCTGCCAGTTGAGCAACCAGCACCTACGATGGT
>JBGOYO010000236.1:0-5330 GCA_041479715.1 Anaerolineae bacterium | reverse complement strand
ATTTGTAGCCGAGATCGTTGATCCCGTATGGTCTTGCGAGTACCGCCATCAAAGATGGCGGCAACAGCCCAGCTGAATCCATCCCTGTTAATCCTCATTTCCCTGTAACATCAACATGGTGATATTCGTCTCTCATATGAGGATATTAACCACTTGGTATTTTGCCCCTAAGGGATTAAATTTTTAGGGTGGAACCATCTCTCATGGACGAAGACGTTTTCCCCAACCTGTTCCTCTTTCGGGATCTCATCCCTGAACATCTCACGCTGCTCCAGCCCCTTTTCATCCCTTGCGAATTCACCGCTGATTCAGTCCTCTTCGAGCAGGGTGACCCTGCCGATAACCTTTTCGCTGTCGTCAGCGGAGAAGTGGTGGTAAACTTTAAACCGGATGACGGCCCCATTATCGTGGTTGCCCGGGTCCAGCCCGGCAGTATCGTCGGCTGGAGCGCGGCGCTGGGAAGCCGGCGTTACACCTCCAGCGCAGTCTGCACCAGTTACACCCAGCTCTTGCGCGTGCGTGGTGACGATCTGCGCCGACTGTGCGTGCAGCACCCCACAACAGGCACTCTCTTCCTCGACCGCCTGGCCACCGTCATCGCCGAAAGGCTGCATTCCACCCACGACCTGGTGCTATCACTGCTGCAGCTGGGATTGACCACCTCGGTTGAAAAGAGTGGAGGATAGACCCATGGCTACACCCATCAATGTCAATGCCCCGGTTGAAGAACAGGTGCGGGTGCTCATCCAACGCCTGAGCGCTTATATTGAGCAGTTCCACGGCGGGTCGGTTGAGTTTATCTCATTCGACGGGAAAGTGCTTAAAGTGCACCTGGGTGGTGCCTGCCTGGGCTGCCCGCTCTCGCCCAACACCCTGCACGGCTGGGTGGAGGGCACGGTCAAGCAGTTCTTCCCCCAAATCGAAAAAGTCGAATCAGACGTGTAGACTGTTGGGGAGATCGTTGATCTCCCATTCGGTTAATCTACGATAGTTGTCACATCAATAAACCCGCCTGCGGGTTTATTTTTTGTAGGGGCGGGTCTCTTTCGAGTAGATAGAGAGAGATGTCTATTGATTGTTTATGGACAATATTGGATGATATGAAGACCCGCCCCTACGGATGATCACGAAATTCCTCCAGCAGCTCGAGTGCCGTGGAGAACAGGCCCCGCTGCCTGCCGCGCTTCCGGGCAGCCTCCAACACCTCCGGCGCTAGGCTGGCAGCCATCTCCTTGATGGTTTTACCAGCCACATCCTCAAACCAGGGCGTCTTACCACAGATGGCACGTTCATCGATCAACTCGCAAAGCTCCACCGCCCGTTCCACCTGGCCGGTAATTGTCAACATTAAAGCCGCTGCCGGCACAGTGAAGCTGAGTGAGGGATAGCTTTGTTCCTCAAGGCAAATTTGCAGAGCTTTCACCAGCAGCTCCTGCGCCTGCTTGAGATGACCGAGCCTGACAAGAGCCAGGCTCCAGGTGCCCGCCGCCCATGCCCAATGAGCACGGTTTCCATGTTGATTTGCGATAGTAGCAGCTTTCTCAAGGAACATGGCCGCTTGCTCGACCTGCCCTTGTGCCAGGTCTACACAACCCAGAGCGTAGTTGATGACCAACTTGGCATAAGTGTCATCGAGCTGGTTTGCCCGCTCCAGGTTATTCTGCGCCATCGTTCTCACTGTTTCGTACTGTCCTAGGAAGGTTTTAACCAGGCACCAATTAGAATAGGTTTCATTTATATAATCCAAATCCCCAATATCCTGTACATGCGGCAAACTATCCCTATATGTTCTATCAGATTCTACCCACTGGCGTCCAAACCACAATATCGTCCTCAATGTCGTGAGACTATCAGCATAATTGACCCTATCACCCTTAGAGCGATAGAGCTGGGCGCTTTCACGCTCAGCTTGCAAGTTGAGTTCTACTTTACCTAGGTAGATTGAGATTTGACTTAAATACCCTTGTACTTTTGTAATATGAAAGGCGTCGCCTAGGAGGCGCCATTCAGTCAGGGCTGCCTGGTAGTAACCTTCAGCTTCTTGTAATTCGTGTTGCCAGTAATAGTAAACAAATCCAAGTGCTTCTAAAGAAATAGCCTGACAGCGGTGATCGCTCGTCTGGCGGGCGATGTCCAGGCTGTGCTGGATAAGTTGGATGGCTCGTTTAGGATCAATTTCCGATATAGCTAACCCCATCTCTTTGAGAATCCATGCCACGTCTTGCCGCACATCATTTCCAGCTTGCTGCAGCCCTTCCAGGATTTGGAAGCATTTTTCTAACATCTGTCGGCGGTTTGATAGACCAATCCGTCCAGATTTAAACTGGAAAGAACTCTGATAAGCGAGCAATTGGGCTTTAAGGCGCTGCCCTTCAGGATTGAGCTCTGCTATATCTTCGAGCACATCCAAAGCTACCTGGCAGTCGTTTTCTCCCTGTACATAACGATAACGATACTGATAGTAACAACATAAACCTTCACACCCTCGGGCTAATCCCACCAGGTATTCATGCTGGCATACCCATTTCCAGGCTGATTGCACATCTGCGAGTTCTTGATCCATCTCCGTTAGCGCTGCTAGCTGCCCGGTACCCTTCTGTTCTGTTGCCCAACGTTCAAGCGCCTCCATGAAATACTGGCTGTGGCGCTGACGAATGCTTGATTCCAAATCGGGCGCGCGAGCTAGCTTCTCGCATGAATACTGGCGTAACAAGTCGTGAATCACGTAATGTCCGTCCTGGCTGCGTATCAGCAGCGACTTCTCCACAAGGTTGCGCAGCTCTAGCGCCGTCACCTGTGCCACCTCCTCCGCCATCGGTCGAGTGAAATTAGCACGGAATACCGATAAGCGGCACAAAGCTTCTCGTTCAGAATCTTTGAGCAGGTCCCAGGAGTAATCGAAGGTTGCCCGCAGGCTTCTCTGTCGCTCAGGCACGTCCCGCCCCTCAGCCGATAGAAAGTCCAGGTTCTTCTCGATCTCCCCTGCGATCTCAGCTGGACTATACTCCACTACCCAGGCACATGCCAATAGCAGCCCCAACGGCATGCCTTGTACTAGTTGACATACCCGCACCACCCCGGCTGCATTTTCTTTGGATAATTTAAAATCCGGATGGTTACGGCGCGCCCCAGCCGAGAATAGTTGGACTGCGCTGAACTTCTCGATAGCTTCCTGCTGGTCAGGAGATGGGTATTTCATCCCCTTCAGGAAGTAGACCTGCTCCCCTTCGATATTTAGCTGCTCCCGTGAGGTTGCCAGTATCTTCAGACCGGGCGCTTCCCGAAGCAGTTCAGCTGCAATATAATTCTCCTCCTGCACCTGCTCAAAGCTATCCATTACGAGGAGTAAGCTTTTCAGGCGTGTGTAATCCAGCACTTGCTGGCGCAGGTTTTTGATCTTGCCTGGTGAAATGCATAATGCATCTGAGATTGCAAGGACAAGCGCTTCAGGTCCGTGCAAGGTGGAGAGAGGTACCAGGTACATCCCGTGTGGGAAGTCATAGCGTAGTGCCCGAGCTGCTTCCACTGCCAGCCGTGTCTTTCCCACCCCTCCTGGCCCCAGGATGGTCAGCAGGCGACAGCCCGGATCCTCCAGGCGGCCTTTGATTTCCGCCAGCTCCGCCTCACGGCCGATAAATGAGGTCAGGGAGGCTGGTAAATTGCTTGTTCCTTGCTCTCTTCTGGTTTCTGAGAGAATCTGGTGATAGAGTGCCTGGATCTCTTCTTCTGGTTCCACACCCAGCTCATTCGCCAGTAAATGCTCTAGAAGCTTATATTGTGCCAGGGCTTCATTGGTCTGACCATTCAGAGCCAGCAGGCGTAATAATTGACGGTGGCTGTCTTCATCCAATGGTTCTAGTTCCACCAGTCGGTAGGCGTAGGGTAATGCCTGGCTGAGCTCGTTGCGCCTGGAGTGAGCTGCAATAAGCAGATGCAGATTTTCCCGCACTCTACGTTGCAGCTGTTCACGGATTAAAGTGCACCACTCCTCAAAGGATTGGCTATCTAGTAGATAGAAATCAACCAGGAAACAGCCCTGGTACATGGCAGCCGCCTGCTCGAGACGTTCCAGGCATTCCGGACAGGAATCTAAACTGTTGTGAATGTGGTGTTCACATGCATCCAGCAACGATATAAAGACATTCACATCCAGCCAGGCATCGCTTTGCGGGTTGAATTGGATTTCATCATGGTTGATGATCAAATAAGGGGGTTGTGCTTCCTGGTCGCCGATGGCATGGCGCAGCCTGGACAGAGCGTTGCGCAGGCTGTCATGCGCCGCTTTTTCGCTTTGGTCCGGCCAGAGGATACCAGCCAGAGTCTCTCGACGATGAGGGCGTTGCCTCTCAACTGCGAGATATACCAACAACGCCCGGACTTTATCATACCCAAAGCTGGTGACAGGCTGCCCATCCAGGGTCACATGCAATGGACCCAATAAGTAGATCGATAAACCCGCCATATCCCATCATAGTTGGGAAACTTGTTGATCGATGTCCTGTATTACGCTACAGATAATGAATGCCGTCTTCCCACTTATTCTTAACTTATTTTAATCTAATTTGCCATATCTGCAATATCGAAACCAAATTATTTCTGTGGCAGGGATGCAAAACCGCAGTGGTATGCTGGATCCGTATCAGATTGACCACCCAAATATGGTCTGAGTTACACTTTTACTTTATACGTCATTGAATGCCGCATGATACTTGATGATTCCCTGTGCGCCTTGCAGATATCCCGGGACCAATTCAATCACCATGAACACCTCTTCTGGCACATCATACTCACACCCGATGCCAAATCTCAGCGATTGAGTAAACCCGAAGCGGGGGTAATATCCTTTATGCCCCAGGACGACCACTGCACCATAATCAAGGTGTTTACAACTCTCCAACCCTGCCGTGATCAGCGCCGACCCGATGCCTCTTCCTTGTTTCTCGGGCATTACCGCCACCGGTCCCAGCCCCATTATCTTCAGATCTTCATGTCCTGACAGCACAACCGGTGAGAACAGGATATGACCGACAATTTCTCCGTCCTCCTTTGCCACGAGGGAGACATACGGGTGCGCCTCCACCCGCAGCACCTCCACCAGGTTGGCTTCAGCAGGGGTTTCAAAAGCTGCTGCATTTACAGCATAGACTTCGGCATAATCCTTGGGTTCTTCCGGACGAATGAACACGTTCATTGAGTTCTGGCTTACCATAGGGAGTGCACCTGGGCGCGGATGTTGCGGTCGTAAACCGAGCGGATTTTCTCCATCGTCTCATCGGAGAGCGCCGGCAGGTCAGCGGCGCGGAGGTTATCCTCAAGCTGTGCCGGTCGCT
>JBGOYO010000235.1:0-5378 GCA_041479715.1 Anaerolineae bacterium | reverse complement strand
TCATTGGTCCTCCGCCCAGGAAGTAGCCATCCGCCTCGTCGCCTTCGCCTTCGCTTTACAGGTATTCACCAGATCCAGACAAGCCACTCCTGAGCGGCTTAAAAATCTTGCGCAAACTATCGCCATCCATGCCGAGCGTATTCCCCCCACCCTTGTCTATGCACGTTCTCAAAATAATAATCATTTGATATCTGAAGCACTCGGTCTGTACACAGCCTCAGCTCTGCTTCCAGAGCACCCATTCGCACCAAAATGGCACACCCTTAGCTGGAAATGGCTGCTTCATGCTTTCCGCACCCAGATCGACCAGGATGGCACGTATATCCAACATAGCACAAACTATCACCGTCTTATGCTTCAAGCTGCCTTGTGGGCATATGCCGTTCATGACGGCTCATTCGTAAACGAGCCAATCCCCGAAGATATCACAAACCGCTTAAAAGCAGCCACTCGCTGGCTGTGGAAATTGGTAGACCCCGAAAGCGGGTGTGTACCCAACATGGGTCATAATGACGGATCCTATATCCTCCCCCTCAGTGTTTGCTCATTTCACGATTACCGCCCGGTTATCCATGCCGCTGCCCATACATTCCTTCAGTTAAAAATAATACCCCAAGGTACCTGGTGTGATATGGGCAATTGGCTCTCCTTAGCATCCAAAACCGCTCATACTCAAGCTGGATTTAACCAGTGCCGGGATAATCAAGATTCGAAAGATCTTTTGCAATTACCCCCATATGTCCTTGCGGACCAGAAAAGCGGTTCCTGGATTTCCTTTCGTTTGGCGAAATTTCACTCACGCCCTGCCCACGCGGACCAGTTACATATTGATTTGTGGTGGCGCGGTTTGAATATTGCTCAGGACCCAGGGACATATTTATATAATGCCGACCCTCCCTGGGATAATTCTCTGACCAGCGCATTTGTTCATAACACCGTCACTGTCGACGGTAGGGAATTCATGCGTCGGGCGGGTCGTTTTTTGTATCTGGATTGGGCTCAAGCTGAAGAAGTTGCAGATTCGCTTTCAGCCAGAAAAATCCCTTCAAGCATACTGGCCCAGCATAACGGCTATCGGGACATCGGTGTGCGACATCAGCGACTTGTATCGACGTCAGACAACGGGAACTGGAGGGTTACCGACCACTTGGATGGTTCAATCGGTACTGTTCATACGGCCCGCTTGCATTGGTTGTTACCTGACTGGGACTACGAAATTCAGGAGCAGACAGGATCAGCAGGATACCCTAACTATGATATTCGAATTCGATCTCCATTTGGTTGGGTAACTCTAAAACTTGGGTTGGCTGAAACCGAAGGGAAACCTGTGCAAATCAAAAAGAGCAGCTTTCAGATTGTCCGAGCAGGGAAGCTATTGCATGGTTTCGGAAGTGTATTTCCAATATCTGGCTGGGCATCTCCTACATACGGCGATAAAATTCCAGCGCTTTCCTGTATCCTTGAAATTACTCAACCTTTACCAATAGAATTAAACAGTGAGTGGATCCTTCCCGATGAAAGCTAGAGCAGCGGTCATCCTTATTCAAGATGATAAAATTGCCTTGATTGAACGACACCGATCAGGAAAGCATTATCTGGTCTTTCCCGGTGGCAAAATCGAGGCTGGAGAAATTGCTGCATTTGCTGCTCAAAGGGAATTAATGGAGGAGCTTGGATTAGAAGTAGAAATCGACCAGATGGTCGCGGAAGTCTGGTATGAGGAGACACCTCAATACTACTTTTTAGGTCGGACAATCGGCGGCCGGTTTGGTCTTGGCACAGGAAAAGAAATGAGCAGCCTGCCTGAATCAAAAAAAGGCTCACACCTTCCTGTCTGGGTGCGTGTAGATGATCTATTAAACCAGCCGGTGCTACCAAAATTGATGGCTGAGTTTGTAATGAACTCTTACCACTCTGGATGGCCTGAGCAACCGCTTATCGTGACGGATCAGCTACCTCACGATCCACGGTAGATGTCGGAAAACGATACTCTCCACTCAGTCATCTTAATTGAGCTAGCACCGTGCATATACTACTGATACACCAGGCATTCGCCTCGCTAGATGAACCAGGCGGCACCCGCCATCATGAGCTGGCGCGTTATCTGGCCTCCCAAGGTCACCGGGTGACGATCATCACCAGTCCAATTAGCTATCTTACCGGCAAAGCCCGTTCTAAAAAAATTCATTGGTGTGAAAAACAGACCGATGGAGACCTGATCACTATTCTTCGGGTGTATACCTATCCATCTTTACATCGAAGCTTTGCTTTTCGGATGGTCAGTTTCTTAAGCTTTATGTTCTCATCGTTCATTATAGGTTTAGGTGTAAAAAATGTCGATTTGGTCTGGGGTACCTCCCCGCCCATTTTCCAGGGTTTGACAGCCTGGTTATTAGCCAGGATCGAGCACATCCCATTGCTCTTCGAGGTACGCGATCTCTGGCCAGCGTTTGCGGTTGCAGTCGGTGTGTTGAAGAATCCGTTATTGATCAAGCTCTCCGAATTACTTGAGACCTTCCTTTACCGCCATGGAGACCTGGTAGTGGTTAATTCGCCAGGGTTCATCCAATATATTAAGAGTCGAGGTGCAATACGCGTTGAGCTTGTTCCAAACGGTACCGATACCAACATGTTCACCCCAGAAGTGGATGGCGAATCCTTCAAACGGTTGCATGACCTCGATGCGAAATTCGTGGTTCTTTATGCTGGTGCCCACGGGCTTTCTAATGACCTTGGGATCATTTTGCAAGCGGCACGAAGACTCATGCCGAGAAAAGATATCATCTTCGTCTTCCTCGGTGATGGAAAAGATAAACCTGCCTTGCAAACCCAGGTTGCCAGGGATGGTCTCGGTAACATTCTTTTCCTACCACCTATTCCAAAAGTTGAGATGCCATCCGCACTCGCGGCTGCTGATGCCTGTATCGCGATCCTAAAGCCCGTCGAAATGTATAAAACCACATATCCTAATAAAGTATTCGATTATATGGCAGCTGGAAAGCCTGTCATCCTGGCAATCGATGGAGTAATTCGTGAAGTCATCGAAAATGCGAATGCCGGTATTCCTGTTCATCCGGGTGATCCTGAAGCGCTTTCCCAGGCTGTTCTACAGCTTGCTGACGACCCTGAATTAGCCCATCGAATGGGGTGTCAGGCACGGGTTTATGTAGAGAAGAATTTTGATCGGTCAATTCTAGCGGCGAAGCTGATGGAGTTAATGCTCGAGATGGTTGCATGAGCACAGCTGTTCAGCCCCCTGTAGTTGTAAAAACCGAGCAGATTGACATCCAGGAACGCAACAAGCGCTATGTTCAGATTGATGCTGTCGGTGTAGGCACTGCAGGCGCTGCAGCTCCATTTCTACCGGTGTTTCTCACACGCCTCGGAGCAACTCCCGTTCAGGTAGGGTTATTAACCACAATGCCAGGTATCACCGGCTTGTTCATGGCTTTATGGGTCGGTAGGTTCTTGCAGCGGCAGCGCAATGTTGTTCCCTGGTTCAGTTTTTCCCGGTTGATGGTCATCTCAGCGTATGCTCTTACCGGGTTGGCGCCATTTTTTATACCCGATAATCTCCTGATATTTGTTATTTTAGTCATTTGGGCAGTCGCGACTTTACCCCAAACCATGGTTGCTGTTGGTTTTTCCGTGGTCATGAATGCGGTATCAGGACCCGAAGGGCGTTACGAACTGATGTCTCGCCGATGGTCTATCTTGGGTATGACCACTGCAATTACTGTCGCCATCGCCGGGCAGATCTTGGATCGTATAGGTTTTCATCTTAACTACCAAATCGTGTTCCTGGGGTTGTCTATGGGGGGCCTGATTAGCTATTATTTTTCGAGCCGGATTCAAATTCCAGATACAGAGCCAGTGGAAAGTACCAACCATAATTCGATCAAATCCAATTTGGCTGAGTATTACCGGCTCATCAACACGTCCCCCGATTTTGTTTCTTTTACTCTCAAACGCTTTGTGTATCTTTTCGGGATTACTTTGGCTATCCCATTATTTCCGTTGTATTTTGTTCGCGAATTAAATGCGTCTGATGCTTGGATCGGATTATTGTATACCGCTCAAACGGCTGTCTTAGTGGTGGGGTATTTCTTCTGGTCCCGGCAATCCCGCCGAAAAGGGTCCAGGTTTGTATTGCTAATTACAACATTTTGTATTGCTTTGTACCCCGGATTAGTAGCTTTGACCACTAACCAGACCATGATAATTATCTTTTCAACAGCTGCGGGAATATTTCAGGCGGGCATCGACCTGGTCTTTTTTGATGAGCTGATGAAAACGATCCCGCCGCGCTACAGCCCCACTTTTGTATCCCTGGCTCAAAGTATTCAATATCTATCCGCAATCCTTGCGCCTTTAGTTTCCACCTATCTTGCAGTTCATATTGGGCTAACCAATGCCCTGCTGTTTAGCACGGGTATACGCCTGGTTGGATTTGTTTTATTTGCTCGAAATGATCATCGCGCGGCTTAATTAAACGCCCCAACTATCAATAGCTCATCGGCGAAGAGCTCGCCAGAATAAACAGGTTATAATCGCCTCGTGCGCAAAATAAAAACACCCGAAGATTTATCCATCGACGAGCTCAGACAGCTCTTGGTGGAAAAACGGCGGAAAACACGCATGGAGCACCTGGAGCGCTTCCGCCATACGGGTAGGGTGGTCACACTTACGTCAGATGATGAGGGCAATTCTGTTGGCCATCTCCATTCAAACACAGAATCAGAGCCAAATACTGCTGACGATCAGGCGCCCTTGTTCGACCGTATAAAGAATACGTTGGATCATTTTTTACTTGGCATAGAAATCCTTGCCGTGATCGGATTATTTTTTATAATCTTTAGTGGCATTCAGATCCTCCGTAATTTAAATACACAATTTAGTGAATCTCTTATTCCCTCCACACTCACCCCAACGCCACTTATTGTGCCAGTGATTTTGCCCTCAGGCCATACCCCACCGAACTCTCAGGACGGTGCACAGCCAAATGTAGGAGAAATTCCCGCTCATTTGCTACCGCTCTACCAATCGATGGCGCAAATTCCAATTCCAACACCTGGTCCTGAACAGGCCATTCAAATCCAAATTCCAGTACTTAATGTTGACGCCCCCGTTGTTCAGGGGGATGGATGGGAGCAATTAAAAAAAGGAGTGGCACAGCATTCAGGTTCAGCTAATCCAGGTCAATCTGGAAATGTTGTTTTGTCCGCTCATAATGATGTGTTTGGCGAGATATTCCGATATTTAGACCAATTACAGAAGGGCGATGAAATCATTCTTTATACTGCCAACCATGCTTTTACTTATATTATCACTGATATAAAAATTGTATCCCCAACCGAAGTTGAGGTCATGGCACCCAC
>JBGOYO010000234.1:0-5414 GCA_041479715.1 Anaerolineae bacterium | reverse complement strand
GAAACTCACCCAACCCATAGACGAATTCCCATTCTTTAGTTTTTTGCTTGGCGATAACCACCCGCATGTCCTGGCACTGCCGTTTGTGCTGCTCGCCATTGCATTAGCCTTCAATTTGCTCGTCCGGCAAATGAATAAGAATCCTGAGCATCACACGGATAACACCGATAGTCTGCCTGAGAGCGATTCGAGCAACAGCCCGGCAGCCGATGGAACTGGCAGCGGGTATCACCGGGCGCATTGGTGGAACCCGGTCGCTTTTGCCCTCGACAATGATTGGCTGTTGTTCGTTTTTTCTGCCCTCATCCTCGGCTCATTGGGTTTCCTGAACACCTGGGACTTGCCCATCTACCTGGGGTTGGTCATGCTGGCGTATGGCGTGGGGCTGGTAATGGTAAATGGGCATATGGTTTTGGATGCTGTATTCCGCACCTTCATCCTAGGCATTGGGCTGGGCATCCTTTCCGTACTCCTGTATATCTTTTTCTACCTGAGTTTCAGCTCGCAAGCCGCGGGAATATTGCCGTATGTCTTTCCGCCCACACGCTTGCCACAATACCTGGTCATGTTTGGCACATTTATCTTCCTGGTGGTGTGTTTCCTGGTCGGTTACCTGCGCCATCAGGAAGGTGAGCGCCATCAGCTGTTAAAATCCGCCTTCTCCTGGTGGTGGCGTATCCTGGTGATTTGTATTGGGGTATATCTGCTCATCATGCTGCTGATTGCTTTAGTATTCTTCTTACTAAAACCAGCACCTGACAGCTCCTTGATGGCAACCCTCCAAATTGTATTGGGAGGGATGAGCTTGAAAGAAGCCTACCTTGCCAGCATAAAGGCGCGGTTGACCGATCCCTGGCTGCTGCTCATGCTTTCAGCGCTCCTGGCCTTGGTAATCGCAAATGTCGGTGGCTTATTGAAGAAACGGGCAGCTTCCGAAGATGGAGCCTCAGAAGAATTAGTTACTCCGTTGCCCAAAGTGACCAGCGACCTCTTTGTATTTCTTCTCATATTCACCGGGCTGGCGTTAACCCTGGTGGTTGAGTTTCTCTATTTGCGGGATAGTTTTGGTGTTCGCATGAACACTGTGTTTAAGTTCTATTACCAGGCTTGGGTCATGTTGGGCTGTGCGGGTGCCTATGGAACCTGGTGGCTTTTAGACCGCATCAGAAAATCTGTCCTTCGGGTTGCCTTTTCAGCTGGCGCCGTTCTATTCATTGGATTGGGCTTGATCTACACTGTGATGGCCATTCCCAGCCGCGCCGGCGATTTTGTTGGACCCGCCAACCTTGACGGGGCAAGCTCGATCGCCAGCAGCAACCCCGATGACTGGGCTGCTATCCAGTGGTTGGATGCGAATGCCCAAAAAGGTCTGCCCACCGGGACTGTGCCTGTTATCCTGGAAGCGCCCAGCGTTCCTCCATGGGGTGGCTCGTATCACTATGAAGGGCGGATCAGCGCCTTTTCCGGATTTCCAACCGTTCTAGGCTGGTCACTCCACGAAAGCCAGTGGCGCGGGAATTACGATCAACAGGCAATCCGTGAGCCTGATATTGCAACTATCTATACTACCTCGAACGGTCAAACCATGTTGGATTTACTACACAAGTGGAATGTGAATTACGTCATCCTTGGCCAACCCGAGCTGACTTATATTCAACAAGTTTGCAGCCAATCCGGTACCGGTTGTAACACCAGCTCTGCGGTTCGGAAGTTTGATCAAGTGCTCCAGCCAGTTTTCAATCAGGGGCTGGTGACGATCTATAAAGTGCCATAACCTGTAGCCGGTTATACAGGATAATTTTTACTGTATTATCCATCCTGCATGGGTAAAATTGTATGCAGTGCTCCATTTATTGGTCTCCTCCAACGAAGGCGGTATAATACGGTCGAGTAATCCATGAAAGATAATAAACCCACTATTGAAGTTGCACTTTACAGCCTGGCTTTCCTGCTGGCGATGGTGATGCGCCTGTATCAGCTGGGCGCAGCTAACTTGAGCGAGGTTGAAGCTGGCTGGGCGCTTCAAGCTCTCGGCCTGGCTCGTGGTGGGGTAGTCACATTGGGTCCACAGCCGTTGTACGTGCTGCTCACCAGTCTGCTTTTCTCCATCATCAAGGATACCAATTTCCTCGCCCGCTTTTTCCCTGCCTTGGTGGGTAGTCTGATCATCTGGCTGCCATTCTGCTTTCGCGGCTGGATGAGAGATTCAATCTGGCTGCACCGGGCGGGTGTGGTGATGGCATTTGGATTGGCGCTGGACCCTGGGTTGGTGTCCCTTTCCAGGCAGGCGGGCAGCCTGATGCCTGCCCTGGCGTTTTCCCTCTTTGCGCTTGCCAGTATCTATAACCGGCGTTTTGTCTGGGCGGGGGTTTGTGCAGGCCTGGCACTGCTTTCAGGGGCGGCGTTCTTCCAGGGTTTGCTCATCCTGGGGATAAGCTGGGGCTTGTATAGCTTGATTCGGCGAAGACCGGTTGAATCTGACCAGGAGGAGAATAGTGGTGAAATCACTCCAGATGCAATCCCTGCTGCTTCGATCCGAGTTGGAGTCATTGCTTTTTTGCTCACCCTGCTTTTCGTTGGATCGTTGTTTTTACGTCATCCCCAGGGTCTGGGAGCCCTGGCAGATACCTTATCGGCCTATCTTAAATCCTGGGTATCCTCGAGCGGTATACCCATTCTCCGTTTACCCGCCAGCCTGTTGGTCTACCAACTGATTGTGGTGATCTTCGCGATCACCGGAGCGCTGCGGGCGTGGTTTGGTCACTGGGATGACCGGCAATCCCGCCTGCTACTGGTTGGCTTAAGCATCTGGGCCATCATCGCTTTACTGTTACCCTTACTCTATAGCGGCCGCCAGGTGGGCGACATGGCGTGGGCGCTGATTCCTCTTTGGGCATTAGCCTCCACCGAGATCAGCCGTGCATTTCTCCTGGATGAAGATATGATCACACGCCTGGTTGCGGCCGGTTTGGGTTTATTTATGTTAATTTTAGCAGTAGTCGGGTGGATGAATTTGCTACCCATGGCTGGTGGCCAGGAAACCGTCATAGTTTTACCAATCTTCGGTACCCAAGTGAACGTGATTGTCAATTGGGTGATTATCTTTGGAGCGTTTGTCTTGGCATTAGTTGCACTGTTGCTGGTTATCGCCGGATGGTCTACACACTCTGCTGGTTTAGGGATAATTTGGTCACTTTGCGCAGTGTTAGGCTTGTTCCTCATCTCAAACGCCTGGGGAATGTCGATCGTGCGCCAAAATGGAGTCCAGGAACTGTGGAGCGTTGCTCCCAGCACGCGTCAGGCGGAACAATTCATAACGACTCTATCCGATTTTTCCAGCTGGAATACAGGCCTGCGCGACCAGCTGGTGGTGGTATCTTTGGCAGATTCAAGTGCTCTGCGTTGGGCTCTGCGTGATTTCCCCAATGCCCGCTTTGAAGCGTCTCTCTCAACCACTGAATCTCCTCCAGTCGTGATCACGCTCAAAGGCTCTGAGGAACCGAAGTTGGCTCAAAACTACCGCGGTCAGGATTTTGTCTGGCATCTTTACCCAGGGTGGCAGGGAGTTTTCCCACCCAACTTTATTAATTGGTTGGCGTTCCGGCAGGCGCCGTTGAGCGAAGACCAGATTATATTGTGGGCTCGGTCCGATATCTTTCCTGGTGGGGGCACTGGTACAACTGGCAGTGCGGTTCCATAATTTCACTTCCACTCGACGAGACTTGTAATGGGGATTCCTGAAATTATCACCATTGATGGACCAGCTGCCTCAGGAAAATCCACCCTGGGGCATAAGCTCGCCCAGGCGCTGGGATATCTATATTTTGATACGGGTGTGATGTATCGCGCAGTCACCTGGTTGGCCTTGCAGCAGGGTTTGGAAATCAGCGACGAAGTTGCCGTCACCGCCCTGGCTGAGCATGTTAAGATTGATGTTCTACCACCCTCTATTGAAGATGGACGTGCCTATACCGTCATCGTTGATGGGCAGGATATCACCTGGGATATCCGCCGGCCGGAAGTGGAAGCGAATGTTTCACCGGTGTCTGCTTATCCGGGTGTGCGTCAGGCTTTATCTGTTCAGCAGCGCCGTATCGGTAAGCGTGGCAGGGTTGTCATGGTCGGGCGAGATATCGGCACGGTGATACTACCGAATGCCGATTTGAAAATCTACCTGGATGCTTCGGTTGAAGAACGAGCCCGTCGCCGCTTTAAAGAGCTGCGCGGGCGTGGAGAACCGGCAGATTACAATGATATCCTGCAGTCCATGCGCCGGCGCGACCAGATTGATTCTCAGCGTAAGGTTGCTCCGCTGCGCCCGGCGGAGGATGCAGTCATCCTGTGTTCAGATGGGCTGGATGCAGATCAGGTCCTCGAGCGGGCAAAATCACTGGTATACAGTAGATGAAAGGATACACGCTCCCCCTGATGTTTACAATACCGGCAGTGCTGCCTCCTGAGTATCAGGGAGTAAATCGATTCTCCCAGGAGGCGATATGATGGAAAAAAGTGTCGGGACGTCGATATGGTCTCCTGAGGGTTATGATCATTCTCGTTATGAAACGCGCCGCCGAGTGATGCGGTTCCTGCTGCGTATCATCGGCTTCACATTATTTGCCCGGATCGATCATGCTGAAGGGATTGAGCACGTACCTGCTCATGGTCCGGCAATTATGATGATTAATCACATCAACTTTATTGATCCATTTGTCGTGATGAACTTATTACCCCGCAATATCATCCCGATGGCAAAGATTGAAGTGTACAGCTATCCAATTGTGGGCATTTTCCCGCGCATCTATGGGGTCATCCCGGTCCAGCGGGAGGAATTCGATCGGCGCGCGGTTCAGGGTGCGTTGGAGGTCTTGAAAGCCGGCGAAATAATATTGGTTGCGCCAGAGGCTCATCGCGGTCCCGAGCTCCGCCAGGGGAAGGAAGGCATCGCCTACCTGGCGACACGCGCCAATGCCCCAATCGTGCCAGTGGCAATCGATGGAACCATCGGTTATCCCACGCTGCCGTTATCGCATCGCTGGAGAGAACCCGGTGCCAGGGTGAAATTTGGAGTTCCGTTCCGTTTTAAGACTGATCAGCGTGCTGGGCGGGAAATGCTGCGCCTTATGACCGACGAAGCCATGTACATTTTGGCGGATATGCTTCCGGAATATCGGCGGGGTTTTTATTCGGACCTGTCCCTTGCGACGCAAGAGATGATCGAGTGGGTATAGACTTACAATTAAGTAAAGCAATAAAAGAAGTCGTCCTACAGCCATAATAGGTAAACTGCATACATGCTATAATCATTTCAGTCTAAACTCTATGTCAAACCACCGATATGGTTATTGATTTCACCCTGCTGGGCACTCCTTTTTACATCGATCAACCACAAGAATTAATCGGGTGGGTTGGCTGGT
>JBGOYO010000233.1:0-5431 GCA_041479715.1 Anaerolineae bacterium | reverse complement strand
GAATTCTTATCCCGCAACCTTGTGCAGCAGCACCAGGTTCGTCGGGCTGACCGTGGCCACCGGGTAACCGCACGTCAGGGCCACCTCCTGCCCGGGTTTAACCGCACCTGTTGCTTTAAGCACGCGATCAACGTCTGCCAGCATATCATCGAAGGTGGTGGATTGCGGAATAATAAATGGGGTGACTCCCCAGTATAATTCCAGACGGTTATACGTGCGCGGGTCAGGTGTAAATGCCAGGATCGGTATTGCCGGGCGCGTCTTCGACACGTACTGTGCTGTCCGGCCGCTCATGGTGAAGACGGCAATTGCTGCCACGTTCCGGTCGTGCGCCAGCTCCCTCACCGCCAGCGACATATATACTGTATTGTCATTAGCAGTATCTGTGGTGCTGGGTCCATGCCAGTGGCCCCATTCCTCAACATGCTCTTCCGCCTGGCAAGCGATCCTGCCCATCATCTCGACAGCTTCGACGGGATACTCACCCACCGCGGTCTCACCCGACAACATGACCGCATCCGTCCCGTCGAAGATGGCATTGGCCACATCCGAGGCTTCTGCCCGCGTCGGGCGCGGGTTGTGGATCATCGATTCAAGCATCTGGGTTGCGGTGATCACAATCCTGGCATGCCGGTTGGCACATTCGATGATCCGTTTTTGGGCGATTGGTACCGTTTCGGGGCTCATTTCCACCCCCAGGTCTCCCCGCGCCACCATCACGCCACCGGCAGCCTCAATGATCGCATCGAGATGGTCCAGCGCCTCCGGGCGCTCGAGCTTGGCAATGATCGGGATGTTCACCTGCTCAGGTACCATCTTGTCGATTTTCTCTCTTAGCGCATGGATATCCTGCTCTGAGCGTACAAAAGACAGGGCTATGGCATCGACATTAAGATTAAGCCCAAATTCAAGGTCCACCAGGTCCTTCTCGGTCAGTGCTGAGATATTCAGGTGGGCCTCAGGCAGGCTGATCCCCTTATGTGAGCTCAACACCCCACCCACAATCACCCTGGCAGTCACACGACCGGTCTCAATCCCAATCACTTTGAGCTCAAGGGCGCCGTCATCCAGCAGGATGCGCTCACCCGGGTGCACGCTCTCGGGCAGTTGCGCAAATTCGACCGGGATTTCTCCCGCCGCAGCTGCATCGATCTGTGTGGTCAATGTCACCCGCTGACCCTGTTCCAGCTTCAGACTATCCATGGGTAATTTGGCTATGCGAATTTTCGGTCCCTGCAGGTCTAACAGAATGCACAATGGCAGATTAAGTGCCTCCGCTGCTTTCCGCAATCGGTTATATACCCTGGTATGATCTGCGTGCGTCCCGTGGGACAAATTCAGCCGGGCAACATTCACCCCTTTTTTGAGCAGGCGGTTGATCATCTCTCCCGTCTGGCAGGCAGGGCCAATTGTGGCGACAATTTTTGTGCGACGCTCCATCACTCACCCTCCACCTCAATTATACAGCCTCTGTCATTGCGAAAACCCGGTGCTTTCCCGGGTTTGTGGCAATCTTCGACCAGGAACTATTGCGAATTTCAGTCCATTCAAACAAACGCGATTAAACCATCATCCGAGTTCGATTCCTGATCTTCATATCAATAAAATAAAACCGGCAGGTCATTATCTCCTACCGGCACAAGTATACAGATTGGTTATCTTATGCGATTACATATATTTCAGCTCGACGGCTTCCTTTTTCATATCCACCCGGAAATCTGGATGTGCTACGCCGATCAGAGCTTCCGCTCGCTTACGAATGCTTTTTCCATATAAGTCAGCTACACCATACTCAGTGACGATAAAGCGCACATGGTTGCGGCTGGTCACCACACCTGCTCCGCGCTTCAACATGGTCACGATGCGCGAGATCACCGTGCCGTCGCGCGTGGTGGTTGTGCTGGGTAGTGCGATGATCGGCACGCCGCCTTTGGAGCGCGAGGCACCGTAGATGAAGTCCAACTGTCCGCCGACACCGCTGTACAGCTTTGGTCCGATACTGTCTGCACACACCTGTCCGGTGAGATCAATCTCAATGGCTGAGTTGATTGCCACCATGCGGTCGTTTTGGGCGATCACATACGGGTCATTGATGTACTCCGTCGGGTGCAGCTCAATCAGTGGGTTATCATCCACCCAGTTGTAAAGCCGCCGCGAGCCGATGATAAATCCGGCTACAATCTTCCCGGTGTGCAGCGTCTTGCGTGCGTTGGTCATCACTCCTGCATCCACCAAGTCGATCACCCCGTCGGAAAACAGTTCGCTGTGCACACCCAGATCCTTTTTATTGTACAAATACTTCAAAACTGCATCCGGGATGGCACCGATACCCATTTGCATCGTGGCTCCATCCGGGATGAGCTCAGCGATATAACCGGCAATCTTTTCAGTGATTGGATCGGCACCTTCCCCACCCATAGACATCTCCGCCAGCTGGTAGTTTACCGGGACGATGTAGTTGAGCCGGCTCAAGTGGATGAACGAGTCACCCAGCGTGCGTGGCATCTGCTGGTTTACCTCAGCAATGATGACCCGCGCCGATTCAGCCGCCGACTTGGTCAATCCATTCTCGATGCCAAAGCTCAGGAAGCCATGCTCATCCGGGGGTGATAAATGCACCAGAGCCACGTCCACCGGCAAGATCTTGTTCTTGAACAGCAGTGGGAACTCAGACAGTAACACCGGGGTAAAGTCTGCCCGCCCCTCCTGCACGGCTTTGCGAATGTTGGCACTGATGAACATCGTGTTCACCCGCATGTGCCCTTCCATCTCAGGGCTGACGTAGTCCGCGGGTCCGACACTGAGCGCCTGGCATATCTCTACGTCTTTTAAGTTAGGCGCATGCTTGACCAGTGCTGCCAGCACAGTCTGCGGCGTGGAGCAGTTACCGGTAAGGAATACACGCTCACCAGATTGGATCTTTCGAACCGCATCTTCGGCCGTGACGACGCGTGATTGGTAAAGTTTGTTGAGATCCATGGTTTTACTCCTCTTCTTCCGTGCTGGTTCTCATGCGCGGCAAGCGTCGGAGTTCACCTTTATAAATAATTGCACCAGTCTCAATGGCAGGGTTTTCTTCAATTGCCAGCTCACAGCCTTTTTCAGCGATCTCTTTTATGAACGTGTAAGCAGCATTCAAGAAAGCATACGTTGAGGTGCGCGCCACTGCGCTGCCCATGTTGGGCACGCAGTAATGGATGATCCCTTCTTCCACAAAGGTGGGGTGTTCATGGGTCGTCGGGCGGGATGTCTCGACGCAGCCCCCTTCATCTATGCTTACGTCCATAATCAATGAGCGAGGCCTCATCCCCCGGATCATCTCTCGTGTGACTACGATCGGAGGCCGTTCTCCAGGGATCTGAATGCATGCCGCCACGATATCTGCATACGATGTGGCACGTGCAATGTTGTGTGGGTTGGATACCATGGTCGCCACCCCCGGGAAAGTCTCATGAATGTTTTGAAGAGCATCCAGGTTATTGTCCAAAACAGTTACATGGGCACCAACGCCAAGGAAAGAGCGTGCAGCAGCGGTTCCGCTCACCCCAGCCCCAATGATAACTGCCTCGGCGGGTGGCACTCCTCCCATTCCACCCAATAATATTCCTTTGCCACCCGCATCATTCTGCAGTAAGTGCGCCCCAATCTGGGCCACCAGCCGTCCGCCGATCTGGCTGAGCGGCTTGCGTACGGGCTGTGAGCCATCCGGAAGCTGGATCTGTTCGTATGAAATGGTGGTGATTTTCTTTTCCACCATGATATCAATCTTGTCTTGCCGCGAGGAGAACAAATGCAGCAGCCCCATGATGGTGATCTCTGACCGCAGCCATTCGAGCTCTTCGTAAGTGGGTCGTGCTACCTTGCACAGCAGGTCCGCCCGGCCGAACACCTCGTGTGGTGTATACACGATACGGGCTCCGGCGCGTTCGTATTCCTGGTCGCTGAACCCTGCTCCCACGCCGGCGTTATGTTCCACGTAACACACGTGGCCATCTTTGGTCAGCATTTGCACTGCGCCGGGGGTCAGGCCCACCCGGAATTCGAACGTCCGTCTTTCTTTTGGAACGCAGATATTCATATTTTCACTCCTTTACTCGCCTCGTATCTATGAATTACCCAAATATTTCCTGGGGGTTTTATTATTTCATGTGTAGCACTTTACGGATACCTGGAAGTGCCCAATCAATATCTGCCTGGCTGATGATCAGTGGCGGCGCAAAGCGGATCACATTTTCATGTGTCTCCTTCGCCAGGACGCCCTCTTTGACCAGGGCTTCGCAGAACCTACGCGCCCCACCAGCTTTCGGGTGCAGCTCGACGCCAATCAGCAGCCCCTTGCCGCGTACTTCCTTCACGTGCGGGCTGGAAATCTCGACCAGCTGTTCCAGCAGATATTCACCCATTTTTGCCGAGTTGGCCACCATGTTTTCTTCGACGATCACCCGCAGCGAGGCACGTGCAACTGCCATCGCCAATGGGTTCCCACCGAAGGTCGATCCGTGCTCGCCCGGTGTGAATAAACCCAGCAAGTCTGAATCGGCGACCACCGCCGAAATGGGATAGAAACCACCCGAGAGTGCTTTTCCGATGATCAGCATATCCGGCCGCACCGCTTCATAGTCACAGGCGAACATCTTGCCCGTCCGACCAAGCCCGGTTTGGATCTCGTCCGCAATGAACAGGACGTTATTTTTTGTGCACACCTGGCGCACTTTCTTCAAGTAGCTTTCTGGCGGGATGTTCACTCCCGCTTCCCCCTGTACCGGTTCCACTAACACCGCCGCTGTATAGGGCGTGATTGCTTCGGCGATGGCGTCTGCATCGCCGTAGGGGACGATACTAAAGCCGGGTGTAAACGGGCCAAAATCGTCCCGATAAAGTGGCTCAGTCGAAAAAGAGATGATGGATACGGTCCGCCCATGAAAATTATTCTGGCAGGTGATGATCTCTGCCTTGTGCCGTGGCACGCCCTTCACCCGGTAGGCCCATTTACGCGCCAGTTTGATCGCTGTTTCAACTGCCTCTGCGCCTGAATTCATCGGGAGAGACATCTCATAGCCGGTCAGATCTGATAATTCTTTGTAAAACAAGGGTAATTGGTCGTTACGGAAGGCGCGTGAGGTCAGGGTCAGGTTTTTCGCCTGCTCGAGCATCGCTTTGAGGATCTTGGGATGGACGTGCCCCTGGTTGAGCGCAGAGTAGGAGCTCAGGCAGTCGAGATAGCGGTTGCCATCAATGTCGTAAACCCATACACCTTCCCCACGCGTAAGGATCACATCCAGGGGATGGTAGTTGTGAGCCCCATACTGCTCTTCCAGTTCAATATATTCCTGAGTATTCATAAGACCTCGTGTTACAACCTGCATAATATGGCCGGCGTATTATCCACAGTTCGCCAGCTTGAAGAACGGATTGGTGAGAACGAACCATT
>JBGOYO010000232.1:0-5434 GCA_041479715.1 Anaerolineae bacterium | reverse complement strand
GCAAAAGGCACACGGGCGGCGGCAGCCGTCGGCAATCTTTATAAAGGCGCTGTGACCTTGGACACCTGCACGCAGCACTCCGTGCTCATCCGTGCCCACCGTGGCGACATCGGGCAGGTGATAGAGGGGTTTGGGATGTTCGCCATGGCGCAACGCGTCCACCACGTCGAGGATGTCCATCCAACGGCGTGTGCCGAGGATACCATCAATCCCATGCACTCGCTGGACCACTTCAGCCCCGTAGCGCTGGGTGAGACAACCGGCGGCGATTAATATCTGCCCGGCCTGTTTCCCGTCTGCCATCTCCTGGAGCACTCCGAACGACTCTTCTTTGGCAGGGCCGATGAACCCACAGGTGTTCACGATCAGCACCCGGGCTTTCGACGGCTCGTCGGTGGATTGGTACCCCGCCGCGGCTAAAATTTGAGCCATCGAGGCTGAATCGACCGTATTCTTGGCACAGCCAAGTGAAATCATGTGGAATGATTTATTCTTCATCTATATTTTGTGGGGAAATCTTTTATGGTTTTGACGTGGGAGAAGGCGTGGCGGTTGGACCTTTCGGCGTTATCGTGGGGCTGGGAGTGACCGTGCCGGTGGGGGCGGGTGTGCTGGTGGAAGGATGTGACGGGGTAGCTGTCTCTACACCGGAGATGGTAAAGATGCGTTCAACCACCTGTCCGAATGAACCCAGCGGACCCAGGTCCTGCTGGTTAAAATATACTCGCAGGCTGGAAGCGTCACCGGTGAGCAGCTCAATGCGATCATTCCCGGCAAAGGTGTAAGCGCTGCCGGGCGTCACCCGGCCCACGAACACGATTTCGCCATCCACGATCACCCGCATCCAGGCACGCTGGTTGGCGACAATGTTCACCTGCACCGGGGCATTCTCCAGGCCGGGTGTGGAAACGATCAAAACCGGCGTTGCAGTCTGTTCCGCAGGGAGCGTCGCAGTGATGGTGGCCGAATCGATGATCCCCGTAGCGATGACGGATGCCGCAGCGCTGGGATTAAGGATTGGAGTTCCAGTTAACATGGATTCTGGTGAGGAGAGCAAGATTGCCGATATAGACGGCGCGGTCGGAGAAGGTTCTTTGGCAGAATTCAGCTTCGAGATGCGTAGCGCGCCCCATAGGGTAAACCCCAGCAGGAATATAATAATGAAGCCGCCTACGAATAGATCCATCGAGAACAGACGCTTCAGCTGGGACGGCCTGGCGGGATTCCTGCCATTTTCCTCATGAGGCGGGCTAGCCATGGAGGGTTTCCTGGCAGCCTGGCGATCATAGAGATCAGCCTGCAAGCCATCCGCGAAGCGCAATAGGACGGATTCGGTATTAAGGCCAAGGAATGAGGCGTAATTACTCAGCATCCCTCGACCCTGGACCGGTGAGGGTAAATGAGCAAGGTCTCCGCGCTCAAGGGCGTCGATATAATGCATGCGAATGTGGGTGTGGCGCTCGACATCCCCGAGCGACAAGCCCATGAGCTCGCGTTGTGATTTCAGCGTGCTTCCAAGCTCTTTGAAGATAACCTCTGAGCTGGCGGAAGAAACTGTTACCTCATCTGCGGGTGTGGGAGTCTCAGGCGCGAGCGGACCGGCTACGGCGTCTTTATTCAGAAGCTGGATCAGCTCGGCGGAATCCAGTCTCAAGTAATCAGCATAGCCGCGCAAAAAACCGCGCAGTTGCGCCGTGGAGGGCAGTAATTCGAATTGGTCCGCTTCCAGGGCTTCCAGGTAGTGCAAGCGGATATGCGTCGCTTGCGCGGCCTGGTCGAGACTCAATGACTGCGCTTCACGCGCCTGACGGAGCTGTGTGCCGATGGACATCGACTGTATTATACAGCAGGCTTAAATGGTAACACAGGTGCTGTATGGAAAGGTTTCACCGGTCCAGCACCCGTCAGGGGATTAGCTAACCAGTACGGTCATTCAGTTTCGGTTTCGGATTCAGCTTCTGTTTCGACTTCAGCTTCTGTTTCAACTTCGGCTTCGACCGCAGGCTCGTCTTCGACGCCAGGTTCAGGCTTTGCCACGGCCTCCTTAATTACAGGAGCAACCGCCTTGGCAGCGACCGGACCGGTGTAAGCCTCACCTTCGCGGTAGACGACCACATCGATGGTCGGGATGAGATCCACGGTCAGACGGATATGCACCTTATACTCACCCAACATTCGCAACGGTTGAGAGTCGATCTGGCGGCGGGCAACTTCCACCCCAGATTTAGCCTTGATCGCCTCGGTGATCATCTGGGTGGTTACAGACCCATACAGCTTACCCGTCTCGGAAGCCTTGGCGGGAAAGACCAGGGTGAGCCCGGCCAGCTGTTTGGCGACAGTATCCATCTCTTGATTTACAATGGCGCGCTGGACGTTGGCTTTTTCTTTGATGCGTTCTGCCATTTTCAGCGACTCGGCGGTGGCTAAAATCGCCATACCTTGTGGAAGCAGGTAGTTACGACCATAACCATCGGCAACCCGCTTCACATCACCGGCACGACCCAATTTATAGACGTCTTTCAGGAGGAGTACTTTCATTTTCTCAAGCCCTTTCGGTATCTGCAAAATTTTGCCTGGGCGAAGGGTACAACGCCACAGGCAAGGGGGGATTTTACCAGCAATGTGGATGAGAGTCAACGATTATAATAAATTGATGCCAACACGCGTACGCTCCCATCGGGTTGAAGCAATTGTGCTGCGCCATACGGACTGGGGTGAGGCTGACCGTCTGCTGTGGCTGTTCACGCGCGAGATGGGAAAAGTGAAGGTGGTGGCAAAAGGCGTGCGGAAGCCTCGCTCACGCAAAGCCGGGCACCTGGAGCCATTTACCCGGGTGGAGCTGCTGTTGGCACAGGGACGGGATTTTCTCATCGTAACCCAGGCGGAAGCGAAGGAGGCTTACCTGGCGCTGCGCGAGGACCTGATCCGCGTGGGATATGCCTCCTACATCGTCGAATTATTAGACCGCTTCACCTATGAAGAAGGGGAGAATATCGGTTTATACCGACTGCTCTGCGAGACCCTGGGGCGGATCGACCAGGAACCCGCTCCTGCCTTCGCGGTGCGATATTACGAGGTCAGGCTACTTGACCTGGTTGGTTTTAGACCCCAGCTATTCCGCTGCGTGAACTGCGGTGATGAAATTCGGGCTGAAGACCAATACTTCTCGTTTGAGAAGGGTGGGGTGATCTGTCCAAAATGCGGGACCAAAGAAGCGGGTGTGCGCCCAGTGACCATGGCAGCTTTACATATCCTGCGCCATTTCCAGCGCTCAAACTACGCCGAGGCGCAGCGCGCCAGGTTATCTGCGGGGGTGGACAGTGAGCTGGAAAACCTGATGGGGAACTATCTGACCTATCTGCTCGAGCGAGGCCTGAATACACCCGCGTTCCTGAGGCGAGTAAGGAGGATGGCTGATACGGGGGATGATTTAAGCTAATCAACTGCTAGAAGGTGTGCTTATCAGGAGACACTAAAATCAAACGGGGACTTGCAAACAGACCACTTTTATCACTTTCATCCTATCTAATTTGTGCTAAATTACACTATTTTGTGCATCCTGGCACAAGTATGCTATAGATGAAACCTGAGGAGAAACAGGATCAATGGGAGTACAGCTGCATAGGTCCGTCCTTTATGTCGCTTTATTTAGTAAGAAATCGCAAGCGACGGTTTTGCGTTATGGTGGTAACAAATTTGTGACCGGATGGTCAGGTGCTCGTTTTAGCTAAGGTATACCTTATACGAGGAGAAACACTGGATGAAACCAACCAGTAGAGGCAGCCCCAAGATCGGTGTCTATATTTGCCATTGTGGGACCAACATTGCCGGCATGGTGGATGTGGAAGCGGTCACCAACCATGCGGCGGCATTGGAATACGTGTTGGTTGCACGCCATTACACCTATATGTGTTCAGACCCAGGCCAGGCTCTCATCAAGGATGACATCCGCAATGAGGGCCTGAATCGTATTGTGGTGGCATCCTGCTCACCCTTGATGCATGAAACCACCTTCCGGCGGGCGTGCGCCGAGGGAGGGCTCAATCCATTTCTGTTCCAGATGACCAATATCCGCGAGCACTGCTCGTGGGTATCGGAAGACCCCGCCAGCGCCACCCAAAAAGCCAAGGCACTCGTATCGGCAGCAGTCAGCCGGGTGCAGCTCCAGATGCCCCTCGAAGCACGGCAGGTAGACATGAAGCAGTCGGCGATGGTGGTGGGGGCAGGGATTGCGGGGATCGAAGCAGCCCTACGCCTGGCAGATGCGGGTAAGAAGGTTTATCTGGTGGAGCGGCAACCCAGCATCGGTGGGCACATGGCCCAGCTGTACAAAACCTTCCCGACGCTTGACTGTGCGGCCTGAATTCTCACCCCCAAGATGGTGTCCGTTGGACGCCACGAAAACATCACCCTGCTGAGCTACAGCGAGGTCGAATCAGTATCAGGATATGTTGGAAATTTCACAGTCAAGGTGCGTCGCAAACCCCGCTACGTGGATGAAGACTCATGCACCGGCTGCGGGACGTGCGTGGAAAAATGCCCGTGGAAGAAGATCCCATCAGAGTTTGACCTGGGGTTGGGAAACAGACCAGCAATCTACTTCCCCTTTGCACAGGCGGTGCCGCGCGTGCCGGTGATCGACACGCAGAACTGCGCTTATTTCCAAAAGGGAAAATGCCGGGCGTGCGAAAAATTCTGCCTGACTGGATCGATAAATTTCGAGCAGAAGGAAGAGCTGCTCGATATCGACGTGGGGGCGATCATCCTGGCGACAGGATTCAAGGATTTTGATGCTCATAAAATAAAACAATACGGCTATGGCGAGCTGGAAAACGTCCTCACCAGCATGGAGCTGGAGCGCCTGATCAATACCGGTGGACCGACCATCGGCGAGGTACGGCTAAAGGACGGGCGTATACCCGAAAGTGTTGCCATCGTGCACTGCGTGGGCAGCCGCAATAAAGACTACCATGAATACTGCTCACGTGTGTGCTGCATGTATTCGCTCAAGCTGGCCCAGCTGGTGCGCGACTACGTGGGTGCAGAAGTGCATGAGTATTACCGCGATATGCGTGCCTTCGGCAAAGGATATGAAGCCTTCTACGAGCGGGTGGAGCGAGCGGGAGTGCATTTCACCCGCTTCGACCAGGATATCCCCGGTGGGGGCTTAGAGATCAGCCGCCACAACGGGCAGCTCAAGATAACCAGCACCGATGTATATACCGGGCAGCCGTCCGAGCTGCTGGTGGATATGGTGGTGCTCAGCACGGGGGTCGAACCCCAGGCGGATGCAGCCCATGTGGCACAGACCTTCAGCATCAGCCGGGGTCCGGACGGTTTCTTCCTCGAGAAACACCCCAAGCTGGCGCCGGTTGAAACGACCACGGATGGAGTCTACCTGGCAGGTGCCTGCCAGAGCCCGAAAGACATCCCT
>JBGOYO010000231.1:0-5445 GCA_041479715.1 Anaerolineae bacterium | reverse complement strand
GGTAGATGAATGCCTGCATCATCACAGGATGGTTCTTATCGCCCACGTTGAACTCGCCTATGCGCAGTGAATCGAAGCCACTCCCCGGCTGCTCCTCCACGTCCTCCTCGGTGTGCCACAACACCACGGAGCCATCCTCCGTCCGGTACATGCCCGTTTGGCAGCCCGAGCAGTCGTTTTGTAGGAACATTGCCAGGTCGATCTGCTCCAGCGGCTGAAAATCCGCCAGTGCTGGATGCTCAAAATGCTCCAACCCTGCGCCGTCCGCCCAGGCGGACAGGCAGTCAAGGTAATCGCCGATTGCTGCTCGCAATCGCTCATCGATACGGGCGTCAGCAGCCTTTGCAACTAGAAGAGTGATGCACGACTGGGCCTGGGCAAGCATCTTACGAATGCGGACCTCTTCCCAGGTGTCTAGCTTGTTTTTCAGGATCTTGTGCACTTGCTGCCCCACGTGCCGGCCCAACATCCGGTGCGCTGTTGGCAGGTCATAAGCAGTATAGTCGAGCATCGACAACCCGCCAAACCTGGTCTTAACTGCCATAAGTTCGGAGACGTCCGCCATGGTCTGTTATCTCTCACTTCGCTGGGATATACCCGATGGGTGCCCGTTGGAACTGCTCCACCGGCAGCACGTCCACCAGCTCATACTCCCGGTGTCCCAGACCAAGCTTTTCGCCATATTCGGTAATCTTATACGGGTCTTTGAGCGGTCCGTGCAGCACCTGGAAGGGGTGCCCCTGGCGAGTGTGGATCTCCATGCTCGTCGGCACGTTCTCCTCGATCAGCTTCAACTTCCCGGTCATATCCAGCACTGCTTGTTCGACCGCCACGATGTCATCCGAGCCAAATATCCCCGCATCTGGCAGGATGGGCATGCTGGTGAACCCAAAACAGTCACACACAGGAGTCATCTGCGTCGCCAGGCTGATATGCACTGCCTTGCCCGGTTGGAAGGTGGACATGGTCACCGCCACACTGTGGGCGCAGGCTTCCTGGAAGGAGTGGAAGTTGATTCCGTCGATTTTCAGGCTCCCCGGAGGCGCCACCGAAAGGCAGCGACCGCAGCCGTTGCACTGTTCAGGGTGCAGGTGCAGTCCACCTGGGTGCTCTTTATCATCCACCAGCGCTTCGAACGGGCAGGCTGCCATGATGCGTTGGCGAGTCACTTCGTCCGGGCATTTTTCTGGGAACCAATATGGATCGTACTGCGTCGAATCATGGATGGCACTGCGTGTTTCACCCACCATGCATCCCAGGGCAAGATTCTTGAAGGCCGCACCGAAGCCGCAGCTGGGGTGCCCTTTCACGTGTGAAAAATTGACCAGGAAGGTGGCATCCTCAACCATCCCGGCCAGGTGCCAATCCTGGATATTTTTATAAGGACGGTGATGACTATAAAAATATTTCTCGTCGAGTCCCGCCGCCGGGTAAACCTGGCACCCAATCACCTCAGATGCGTAACCTCGCGTTTCCGCACCACTTGCATCCCAGCTGACATCCGCCACAAATGGTTTCCCGCCTCCATCCTTGATCGCCTGCACCACCTTACGCACAAACACCGGGTGTATGGTGGAATAAACGATATTATTACCTGTATGCATCTTGATCAGCACAGTTTCATCTTTAACCCGCTCCCGCAGATGCAACTGGTCGAGGATCAGGTCGAGCTTGGCAGGCAGTGTTTCTTTGGCTTCCAGGCGCGCCTGTCGCGGAGAGCCATAATAAACAATACTACGCATGGATTAAATCCTTTCAGGGATATTTATTGTAAGCATATTATAAAGCACGAAAGGCATCCATCTCTCCCCACCTGTGGGGCAGCATTTTAATGGAAATACCCACCTGTAGGGATTGATTATTAACCAAAAATCCTATAGACTATATTTATTGGACAGCGGTTTTTTTACGTCCACATGGAGGAGAAAGCAATGAACAAGAAATATTATAAATTTATATATGTAATTATCACCCTGGTCCTCTTTTTAGGGATCGGGGAAATCGCAGCCAGGGCTCAAGATGGTCAACCCCAGGCGGATAAAAAGGTCTTCATCCCCATCCTGTACCACGGGCCGAACGGCGGTCACGCCATCGCCGGGCGGGTGTTGAGCCCACAGAACCTTCCCATCGGCGGGGTAACCATCCGTACAAACCATGGTGAGATCACCGTCACCAATCAAAATGGTGATTACTCCCTGAACGGCCTGGAAGAAGGCAATTACACCCTCACCCCCGCCATGGGTGGGACCGCGTTTTCCCCGGCTTCCTCTTCGGTGGTCGTCCCTCCCGATGTGCAGATGTTGAACTTCACGGCTGAGGTGAATTGCTCCGAAGCTATCGTCAATGGCGGTTTTGAAGATAACTCGGGTTGGGACCTGCCCATCACCGAATGGCCTGCCGGCTATACCACCTCTGAGGCCCATTCCGGCAGTCGCTCGATGCGCACGGGCATCGTCAACCAGGCGGATAACCGTTTCAGCTATTCCTCCGGCCGCCAAAAAGTGACCATCCCGGCGGGCACCACCAGTGCTTATCTCACTTTCTGGATCAAACCCTACAGCGGCCAGGTTAAGGGGCTTGCCCTTCCCGATGCACCAGCTATTGGAAGTGAACTCAACGAGATCAAGATGTCTGGTGATGTGCAATACGTTCTGGTGCTCGACAGCAATTTCAACATCATCAATAACCTTATCTGGCAGATAAGCGACAGCCGCAATTGGAGCCAATACCAGTTCAACCTGGCTCCCTATGCCGGGCAGACCATCTGGTTACACTTCGGCACGTATAACGATGGCCTGGACGGCATTTCGTCTATGTTCGTGGATGACGTCTCGCTCGACATCTGCCCCGGAAGTGGTTCACCCACCCCCACAGTCACACCTGGTCCATGCGGAAACCTGTTCCATAACTCCAGCTTCGAAGCCACCAGTGATTGGGAAATCCCAATCACGGCTTATCCGGCTGGGTATTCCACGGCTCCGGCTCATACCGGTGTACGTTCCATGCGCACCGGGATTACCGACCCGGCGCAAAATAAATACAGTTATTCTGATTTCCGCCAGGCGGTCCACATCCCATCCGGCGCCCCGGTGGCAAAAGCCAGTTTTTGGCTGTATACCCTCAGCGGCGAGGCTAAAAGTTTGGCCCAGCCTGAAAAAATCACCCCGACCGGAAAACCGTTCGACCAGACCGTTCTCAGCGGGGATGTCCAATATGTGCTCGTCCTAGACCAGTATCAGAACTGGATCGACACCCTGGTCTGGCAGCGCACGGACGAAGGCTACTGGCATTACTATGAGTTTGATCTGCGCCGTTATGCCGGCTACACCATCTACCTGCAATTCGGAACATATAATGATGGATTCAACGAGATCAGCACCATGTTCGTGGACGACGTCAGCCTGAGCGACTGCACCAGCACTCCAACGCCAGGTCCCAGCCCTACGCCCACCAACACCCCGACGGTAACCCCCACACCCGGTCCATGCCAGGAAGTGATCGTCAATAACAATTTCGAGGGCAGCAATGGCTGGCAGATCCTTAATACCCATTATCCGCCCGCCTATTCCAATGCCCAATATCACAGCCCCTTCCGCTCCATGCGCACGGGCATCACCGACCCGGCGCAGAACACCTACAGCTACTCCGATTTCCGCCAGGTGGTCACCATCCCTTCCAGCGCCCACCACGTCACGCTGGGGATGTGGGTCTATCCCACCAGCGGAGAATCAGCGCTCGGATTCCTCCCTATGCCTGAACGCGCCCAATACTTCGGCTTGGAGCCAATGCAATCGGATGCCCAATACCTGCTGGTGCTCGACGCGAACCAGAATTGGATCGATACGCTGGTGTGGATGCGCAGCAACAGCCAAACCTGGACCAATATGCAGGTTGATATAAGCCGGTACGCCGGCTGGACGATCATGCTGCAATGGGGTACCTATAATAACGGCACCGACGGCATCACCTCCATGTACGTTGATGACGTCACTCTACAAGCCTGTCCGTAATCTATTCGACCTGACTGAATCAAACGCCCCGCTCTGACTGGCGGGGCGTCTATTTTATTCGTGGAAAAGGTTACGCCAAAGGGATTTATTGGTCAGTAGGATCAATGGATTGCCAGTATCAGCATCGCACCCATCATATATAATGAAGCATACTTGAACAATCCGAAATTGAGTCTGTCTGATGGGCGGATGACGCTGGTCAAAGCCAGAATAAGCAAGCTCGTGCCGAGCACCGCCAATAAGCTCAACGCACCGGCAGATATACCCACCCAGTATGCCGCCAATCCCATGGCAGTGGCTGCCAGCACGCTGGAGATGGCAATGATCAGGCGTGTTACGTGGAAGCCGTAGGTTGAGGCGATTGTGGGCACTTTCGCAGCCTGGTAATCTTCATAATATTTCATGCTGTAGGTTAGGATGTGCGTGGGGATCCAGAACAGAACAGCCAGCAGCAGGAGAAAACCAACCCAATCGAGATACCCCAGGGCAAGGCTGCGCCCGGCTAACACCGGGATACCACCGGAAATCCCGCCCAGCACGATCGACCAGGAGGTGCGGCGTTTGAGCCACAATGTATATATGAAGACGTCGAAGAATAACCCGGCAGCAACCACCGCAGCGTAAACGGGTGAGAGTATCAGCGCCCAAAAGATGCCGGCAGCAGATAACACCACCCCAAAGATAAGCGCCTGGGACGGTGGAATTTTATTAGCTGCCAAAGGTCGGTTGCAAGTGCGCTGCATGATGGCGTCGATATCGCGGTCCAGCCACATATTCAGCACCGTGCTGCCGCTGATCGCCAGGAACATGCTCCCTGCCATGGCTAGTATCGCTCGCGTGGCTGCATGTGCCGGATGGACGCTAAAAAAGCCTGCCATCGCAGTTGTGAGCAGCAGGAAGGTCTGCAGGCTTTTAATTAGCGGCCAATAGCGTGACCGAATGGATTTTACCGATGGAATTACCGATACCAGACGAGCCATCTCGTTCGTCAACCTCACCACAATGATTTATCGTGCCCGGTCAGCCACCGTTGATGATGCTGATCGTTTTCGTTCTCCGTGAACAAGCCCAAACTGGGCTCCAAGTGAGTAAATTATACCTGATACTGCTCACCTGACTTGATTTTATACTAAGCAACCTGCTAGTTGCTTGCCAGCAGCTCTTTCAGCATAGCCCTGGAGTGCGCTTCGACGGTAGCGTGCAGGCTTCCGCCGTGGCTGTCCATTGTAACAACCACCGGGAAATCCTTTATCTCGGTCACCCACATTGCTTCAGGCACCCCGAATTCGAGCTTATACACGCCGATCACGCGCGTGACCGATTGGGCGATCAATGAGGCCGCACCACCGATGGCATGTAGATAGACGCCCGGCACTTCCTGGCAGGCTGCCAGGGTCTTGGGACCCATGCCGCCTTTGCCGATCACGCCTTTTAT
>JBGOYO010000230.1:0-5449 GCA_041479715.1 Anaerolineae bacterium | reverse complement strand
AGACGCGGGTGATACCCGGCAGACTGTCTGCGATTAAACTACCCAGTGGGGGGAGGGTGGAGATCCTGCTGCTGAGAAAGCTGGATGAGCTCACCTGGGAAGTGTTGGTGGGGGGAAAAGGAGTCACTCTCGGCAAGCAGCTACAGGTAGAAACCATTAACCATGGTGTACGACCTCTTATGGCCTTAATCCAAGAAGTGCTGGATGGAGGCGAGCGAATTGTAAAGTTCGATCAGCCGCTCGAACAGCTATTCCCCAATATCGGTCACGTACCTCTGCCTCCGTATATCCATACGCGATTGACCGACCCAGAGCGTTATCAGACCGTGTACGCCAAGACGACGGGTTCGGCGGCAGCACCCACAGCTGGGCTCCATTTCACGCCTGAGCTGATGGATGAGCTAAAGCGCAAGGGCATCGAGCTCACCAGTGTAACTTTGCACATTGGGTTAGACACATTTGCGCCGGTGAACGAAGAGGACCCACAGGAGCATAAAATCCACCGCGAATGGTGCCGGCTAACCCAGGAGACGGCCGATAAGATCCGACATGCAAAGTCTGCAGGGGGTAGAGTCGTCGCAGTTGGGACGACCAGCGTGCGAACTTTGGAAACCGCCGGAAGGGATGGCACGCTGAAAGCATTTGAAGGACCGACCGGCTTATATATCCTGCCTGGATACCGTTTCAAGGTGGTTGAGGCGATGATCACCAATTTTCACCTGCCGCGCTCGACCCTGATCATGCTGGTAAGCGCATTCGCTGGACGGGAAAGTGTGTTGCGCGCATACGAGGAAGCCAAGCGAGCCGATTACCGATTTTACTCATTCGGAGATGCGATGTTGATCTTGTAAGAGAGCAGTGTTGGAGTAGACTGTAAAAACATCGATGGATATTGATACCCTAAACAAAACCATTATCAGCTGTCGCAAGTGCCCGCGTTTGGTTGAATATCGGGAGAGTGTGGCGAAGAGGAAGAGGAAGGCCTACCAGGAATGGGATTATTGGGGAAGACCTGTGCCGGCGTTTGGAGATATCGATGGAAGGATCCTGGTGGTGGGGTTGGCACCAGGTCCGCATGGGTCTAATCGCACCGGCAGGATGTTCACCGGTGATGCCTCGGGAGTATTCCTGTTCGCTGCGTTGCACAGGGCAGGTTTTGCCAATCAGGCGACATCGGTGCGGATCGAAGATGGATTAGTGCTGCGTGACATGCTCATTTCGGCGGTATGCAGGTGCGTGCCACCGGATAACAAGCCTGACCGGTCGGAGATCAATAACTGCCTGCCGTACCTCGAGCAGGAAATTAAGTTGATGAAGAGCTTGCAGGGTTTTGTGGCATTGGGAAGAATTGCATTCGAGAACCTGTTAAAGGTCTATCGAGGGCGGGGAGCAGCCGTACCACCCTTCGAATTCAAGCATGGAGGAGTTTATCAGCTGGGTGATGAGCTGCCATGGCTGGTGGCATCCTACCACCCGAGCCAGCAGAATACGCAGACCGGGCGACTGACAGTAGCCATGTTCGATGAAATCTGGCAGAAGGCAAAAACAAGGCTGGGGTGAACAGGCCTGAGTTCATTGTGAATACCGGTAATAAAATGTCATCATAGCGTATATTATAATGAACCGAGATATCGGGAGGAAAATCGCCATGCGCATGGTAGATATCATCGTCAATAAGCGGGAGCATTGCGAACTTTCAAGGGAAGAAATCGCGTTCTTTATCAGCGGATACACCAAGGGTGAGATTCCGGATTACCAGGCATCCGCTTTGATGATGGCAATCGTGTTGAACGGGATGAGCTCACGTGAGACAACCGATTTAACCCTGGCGATGGCACATTCGGGAGAGGTTCTGGACTTGTCGAATGTGGTACCCATTGCGGTAGATAAGCACTCGACAGGTGGGGTGGGCGATAAAACCAGTCTGGTAGTGGCGCCAACCGTAGCGGCGTGCGGGCTGCCGGTGGGGAAAATGTCTGGCAGGGGTTTGGGTTTCAGTGGGGGGACGTTGGACAAGCTTGAGTCGATCCCCGGGTTTCGCTGCAACCTCTCGACGGAGGAGTTCATCGAGCAGCTGAAGAGCATCGGTATTGTGTTGACAGGACAGAGCGCCGACCTGGCACCGGCGGATGGAAAATTGTACGCACTGAGGGATGTTACAGGGACAGTCCAGTCGATCCCGCTGATCGCCTCATCGATCATGAGCAAGAAGATCGCAGCCGGAGCCCGGGCAGTCTTGTTGGACGTAAAGGTGGGGTTAGGAGCCTTCATGACCAGCCTGGAGGATGCCCGTAAACTGGCTAAATTAATGGTAGAGATTGGAAAGCTGGTGGGACGGAGAACGGTGGCGATTATATCGGATATGAACCAACCATTGGGAAGGGCGATTGGTAATTCGCTGGAAGTGGAGGAAGCCTTGGATACGATGCGAGGCAACGGGCCGAAGGATTTTCGAGAACACTGCATGGTGGCATCGGGATATATGCTGGCGTTGGGGGGCATTGCATCTGATAAAGCCCAAGGAAAGAAAATGGCGGAGGTAGCCTTGGAAAGTGGAAAATCTTTAGGCATGTTCCGAAAACTGGTCGAAGCACAGGGCGGGGATGTTCGCTATGTGGATGAACCAGGGATATTCCCAAAAGCGACACGCATCGTCGAAGTAAAGTCACCGCGGAGCGGGTACCTGGCAGAGGTCAATGCGCGGGAAGTGGGGGAGACAGCGGTGCTGCTAGGGGGCGGAAGAGAACAAAAGGGCGACCCAATCGATCACGCTGTGGGGATAGTGGTGCAGCATAAAGTGGGAGACCAGCTAAACGCCGGGGATTTATTATTCACCATCCACGCCAATAATGAGGGGAAATTGGAAACGGCAAAACAGAAGATGCTCGAAGCCCATCGGTGGAGTGTTGACCCGGTGAGCCCACTACCACTGTATTATGGGATGATCAGCTAAACCACTTTATTATTCAGCTTCCTGTGCTAAGTTAAGCACTCTTAGAAGTTTTTCCGGTTGGTGGCGATATTCATCAAAAGGTGGACTTCCCTGCATCAGGTTTAGCATGGTCTGGTTTAGCCAATGGTTTACCGGAGTGGGGATATTTACTTGCTCGCCAAACCGCACCACTGCACCGTTGAGATAATCGACCTCACTTTTCCCCCGACCTGAGTGCAAATCGATATGGAAAGACGGCATCTTTTGACCGCGACCCTTACCAGCAATGCGGGAAATAAAAGGTCGGGAAAGGGATGGTGGCAACTGGCTGACGGCACAAGCAAATATCCGCACTGGGGTAGCGGGTAAATCCACGGTCGGGATGTGCAAGGCATGCATCACGGCAATGGCTTCGCGCAGCTGGTCGATTTCCATACGATATAGACCGGGATGGCTCAAGATATCCGCCGGAGTCATATCCAGGATGGCGGAGGAGGCGTTTGCCAGGAGATTGGTGAGCATTTTTGACCATTTCATGCCGGAAGAAGAGCTGATCAGATGAGCATTCAGATGCGCCTCAGATAAGGCAGACACAATTTGGTCTGAAAGTGAGTGATCCCTGGCAATCCCAATGCCCCGCATGCGCTCGAGGAGGATATCCCCGGGACCGCGGCGGAGCACGGCACTGGTCACCGTTCCTGCGATGACATTCGATTTGCCAATGACGCCTTGCAGTATGGTTTCATTCTCCACACCATTCTGAAGGCAAAGAAAAGGAGGCAGGGATGAAGTGTATGGCCGGATGGTTTCAAGCGCGGATTGGGTATCGAATGATTTCAATGCAAAGATAGCGACATCATAGGAAGAAAAAGAGAGGGCGGTGGGGAGGGAAGAAAATATTTCCGGGTGAAGGACGCGATAATCTTGTCCGCGGATGGTCAGCTTGAGCCCCTCCTGATAGAGTGGAGAGGCGATCTCAGGTTGCTCGAGGAAAACCACCTTTTGACCGTGCAGGAGCAGGCTGCCACCGATGTACGTACCAATGGCGCCAGCGCCGAAGACGAGCCAATTCAGTTGGGGAGCCACAAATTGTCTCCTTGAGCTTGCGAGGAGCAGCGATGGAGATTCAGGCTGCGCACAGCAGGTTGGTTTGCAGCAGAATTATAGGGGTAATGCGCATAGTCTATGTTCTGGAGGGGAAAACAAGGAATAAGCTCGCTGGTTTGAATGGCATAAGGCATCGCTTTCGTGCCGATTTGATCAAATTTAACACTGGTTGATTTCCATGAACAGACTATTGCGTGAGTCCGGCTCAAAGTAGAGCAGGTGAGGGGATAACCATATTGACAATAAATAAGAACAGACGAGCTCCCCGCGGATTCAACATACCGATGAAGAGTGATGGAATAAGCCGTCATACTTCGTCTGATTTTGTGTGAAGATGGTCATTGACCCCAAGGATATACCAGCGGTGAGCGGCAGGATTATAGCTCACGGTGGCGAAAGCGGCGTTATTGAAGCGGAAACGGGGGCCATGGAAGTTTGGCTGAGGGGTAATGCCTAGCAATGCATAAAAGAACATATTAAGCAGCCCACCGTGAGAGACCACCAGGTACTTGCCTGGCGGACGGCTGAACAGGCTTTGCAAGGCGGTTCCGGCGCGCAAGTACAGCTGCCATTGACTCTCACCGGTCTGGCCAACAGGCTGATAGGGATGGATAAACTGGGGCTGGGGTAGGGTCTGCCTTACTTCCTCGGGGCTTAGTCCGGCCATCAGACCGTTATCACGCTCCATCCAAAGTGGGTCAAATTCTAAAGGGACACCCAGACCTTGAGTGATAATCTCGGCAGTTTCACGGGCACGAGCTAATGGGCTGGAGGTGACCAGGTCAAATTCCCGACATTCTAATTTCCAGCGCTCTAGTAAGGATCTCGACTGCTCCCGACCGTGTTCTGTTAGCGGAAAATCAGCCTGACCCTGGTGGCGCCCTTCGAAATTGCCCTGCGATTCACCATGCCTGAGCAGGGTAATGTGGTAAATGATGGGAAGGTGGGTTTGGTTGGACATGTTATTACTACCAGCTAGGATTCCCAGTTCCTTACACCCTGGAGGAATGCCTTACCAGATTGCACCTTCCTACCGGCTAGCTGAAGCTCATCCAGCACCAGAATACCATTGGATGTAGATATAGCAGGGAAACCTTGATAAACCAGGTGTTTTCCAGGCGGGTCAACGAGATCGTCCTGAACATGAGCGCGGTGGACCATGATCAGCTGATTATTCCAATAGAAGTAAGACCTTGGCCAGGGAATGAAAGCCCTAACGTGGCGCTCCAGGCTGAGTGCGGGGGCCGAAAAATCCAGGAGACCTTGTTCTTTCTTGATCATCGGAGCATATGTGGCGAGAGAATCATCCTGGGGTTGAGGAACCAGTTCACCGGACAGATAGGCTGCTAAAGATTCGAGCAGCAGGTCAGCACCGAGGTCAGCTAACCTGGCAGACAGGCTGTTGTCTGT
>JBGOYO010000229.1:0-5455 GCA_041479715.1 Anaerolineae bacterium | reverse complement strand
TTCACCTTCCATGAGTTTCCCCCATCAACAATGGCGTTTGATCATTACTCCTCCTGCCCGCGGAGCCTGGAATATGGCTGTCGACGAATCCCTTTTAGACGCTGCTGGGCAAGGTTTGGCCCTTCCATGTCTGCGGCTGTATAACTGGGAACCTCCCTGCCTGTCCATTGGCTATGCGCAACCATCCAATGATGTTGACCAGTACCAATTGAGCATTTTCGGTTGGGATTGGGTTCGCCGCCCAACCGGCGGGCGCGCTATTTTGCATACTGACGAGCTTACTTACTCGGTCGTTGCTTCTCTTTCAGAACCCAGGGTTTCTGGGGGCGTCCTCGAGAGTTATCAGCGCCTGTCCAAGGCTTTGCTGGCTGCTTTGCATAGCTTGGGCCTGCCCGCCGAAGCCCATCCCATGCCTCAGTCCGGCAGCAATCAGGCTAACGCTCCCGTCTGCTTCGAGATCCCCTCAAATTATGAGATCGTCATCGCAGGAAAGAAGCTGATCGGCAGTGCCCAGGCCCGCCGCAAAGACGGTGTGCTTCAGCATGGGACGCTCCCGTTGTGGGGTGACCTCGCCCGGATTACGGATGTACTCGTCTATTCCGATGATCGAACCCGAAAAGCTGCCGCAGATCGCTTGCTCTCCCATGCAACCACAGTGGAATCGGTGCTCGGATTTAGAGTTTCCTGGGATGATGCCGCTCATGCCCTGACAGAAGGGTTTCAGTCAGAATTGGATCTGCAGTTGGTTCAGGACGAGTTGTCAGCGCAAGAAATAAAACGCGCTGATCAGCTCATGCAAGAGAAATATAACCATCCATCCTGGCTTGAGCGTATATAATTCTATTGGATAAAGGTAACTGAACCCGTTCTATTCCCCTGAATGAATGAAAATGATCTGCGAATATCCCAGCTTGTTCAGCAGACTCTCCATATAAGATTCAGCGTTCGTCTGTGCTTGCGCTAATATGCCATCTTCCAATGCAGCCTGCCTTATCTGTTCTTCTGCTGTCTGGCGGGCTGTTGTTTCTAGGTTCAAATCACCATGGGTTAATAAGCCGGTTTCCCGGTCATAAACATAGGATTTGTCATTGTCTAATGTCGCCTCGAAGATCTCTGCCTCAGGTAGTCGCACTCGGATCACGCCATCCTCAACCAAGAAATCCTGCGCGCTGATGTTTTGCAAATCAATTCCAGCAGTGACGTAACCGTGACCCACAAAAAGTAGCTTGTCTCCAAACAGGGGTGCAAGGCTATCCTGGCCCACCTCTGCTGTGATCACCTTCTCAACCGTATATTGGATGGTTTCCAATCGGGCTAATGGACGAATTTGATTGATGATGGTTACCGGGTCGGGTAGAACCGTCGGCGTGGGATGGAGAATTCTCGCCACCTGAGTGCTTAATTCGCTGGTCATATCGCTGACCGGCTGGACGGCTCGTTGGGTTGTCCGTTGGATCGCCCACACCCCTCCCACAATAGCTACAGCAACAACAGTCATGATCACGAGTACACCGATCACCAGGACCCACGGAAGTAGATTTTTTTCTTTATCCATAAGTATAGATTATACTTGATACACAATGACAATCGGTGTTCTGACTCTTCAGCTCCAGCTCCATGGTTGTAGATCTCTCAAAGAAAAACGGAGTCGTCTCAAGCCGTTGATCGCCCGGCTGCACCGTGAATTTAATCTCTCCGTCGCTGAGCTCGATCAGCAGGACGCCTGGGACGAAGCCACGATCGGTTGTGCGATGATCAGTAATGATCACCAGTTTGCCGATAGTTCCCTTCATACCATCATCCATTGGATGAATCACAATTGGCCCGACGTTTCACTGGTAGATGATCATATCGAAATTATTTCTTAGGATAATAATATGGACTTACTGCTGAAAAATAAACGTGCCCTGGTCACCGGCTCAAGCAAAGGCTTGGGTTATGCCATCTCACGCTTGCTCGCTGCTGAAGGTTGTCGCGTAGCCATTAATGGTCGTGATCCCCAAACCTTGCAGTCAGCTTCACAGACACTGGTCGCTGAGACGCACGCAGAAGTCATCCCTTTGGCAGGTGATGTCGCCCTACCTGAAGTTGCGTCTTATTTGGTTGAGCGAGCCGCAAAGTCCTTTGGTGGGTTGGATTTGCTGGTCACTAATGCCGGTGGACCACCTTCTGGAAAATTTGAGATTATTGATGACTCTACATGGCAAAAAGCAGTCGATATATCCCTCCTAACCCACGTACGATTGATTCGGGCGGCTCTACCCTACCTGCGCCAATCTGACTGTGCCAGTGTTGTCACGATGACCTCCTATTCAGTCAAGCAGCCTATCCCGAATCTCGTGCTTTCCAACAGTGTTCGCGCTGCCACCGGTGGGTTAACCAAGAGCCTCTCGCTCGAGCTTGGAGTTGATGGTATCCGTTTCAATTCCATCATGCCTGGTTGGACCTCCACTGAGAGGGTCATTGATCTCATGTCGTATCGCGCTAAAACGAATGGCACTACCGTGGAGCAAGAAATGGAGCTTCAGGTAAAGGAAACCGCCTTGGGTCGCATGGCCCGCCCTGAGGAAGTGGCGAATGCCGTGGTATTTCTCCTTTCCCCTGCAGCTTCTTACATTACCGGGGTCATGCTCGCGGTAGATGGTGGCATTATTAAAGGCACCTTCTAAACTGGCGTAGTTACGTTCGAAAAGTTACCTGATAAATTTGAATGGTAACCGGATAAGCGACTTTAATACCCTCTGAGAAAGATTGGGCTTATCCAACCCCATTACACCCAATCCCATTGTGGTGTATGCTTCGAGGAATTGACCGCGTCGTAGCTGTATGGCTGAAATGGATTGGAGCACGTAGGCGCGCAGCTCAGTTTCACCCACTTCGTTCAATAACTCCGCCGATTGGTTATAAATACTGATAGCCTTATCCAGCTGGTTCAAGCCTTCCCAGGCAGCAGCCTGGTTTCCTAATGCCATTGCCTGTCGTAATATGTCACCTTTATCTGCGAATATCAAATCCGTGCTCATAACTGCATCCAATGCAGCCTTAGCATTACCCCCTTTCAAATATGCCACACTGCTGTTGTTCGCCATCTCCGCAGCTGATAAATCATTACCCGATGATAAAAAACCATCGGACGCGGCTTTAAAAAGCCGCGCCGCTTCAAGATAATTTGCTCTGTTATATTCAGCCTGTCCCTCATCCGCAAGCTGTTGTGGATCAATGATTTCCATGGGGTTACAAGGTGATTTCGAGCAATCCTTCTGCCAGAGCGCGCAGTCTTTCCACCTTTAATTCGCTCAACCGCACCGCTAATTCCAGGTATGGACGGTTGATTGGTTTGCTCACAAATTCCTTCAGTTCCTGCGGCAGGTCAAGGAATTCGTTGACATTTCTTTTGTCACTGAACCAGCTTCCTACAGGTCCCTGGTGGTCTTCGAAATCGGTTATCGAATTATTTAACACCTGGGATATGGCTTCCAACTCCGGTAAAGGGATCGGCGCTTCCCCTTGTTCGTAGGTTTGTAAACTTTCCACAGAAATTCCTGTCTCTTGTGCCAGATCCTCGACCGATAATGCGGCACCCTTCCGGCTCTGTTGGATCAGGTCACCGATTGCTCTCTGCCTGGTTTGTTTTATATCCTCGGCATCCACCACTCGATTGTTGACGTCTGGCTTTAAGACCTCACTCTTCCAAAAATGCTCGAGTGGCACATCCAGGTGGAACGCTAAAATCTCAAGCTCCGGCAACGTAGGTGGTCTATCACCCGCTTCGACCGCGCTGAGTTCATCGCTGGAAAGACCCATTGCGCTTGCGCATTCTTCCACGCTTTTACCTGATTTTTCCCTGGCATCTCGGATCAGGATCCCTAATTTTTTGGCTCTGATGATTTTCAAAATCGGATTGATCGTCATCTCAATACCTTCCTAAGAATTGAGTTTACAAATAATGTATATATATAAAATAATCGTAGTATTGATCATTCCTGCAGGACTGGCATGATGTATCCTACACCTGAGCGTGTAACGATGTGAGTTGGCTCATTCTGGTCTTTTTCCAGCTTTTGTCTTAACCGCGAGATACTGACCCAGAGGATTTCCTTATCCTTTTGATATTCTACCCCCCATACATCCCTTAGCATTTGTTCCGAAGGGATTACCGTACCAATGTTCTGTGCTAATTGGAGTAATATCCTGTATTCTGTCGCAGATAAATACACCATTTTCCCATTGAGGAATACTTCTGCTTTCGCCAGGTCGATATCCATGTCACCATGGTGGAATATCGACGGTGCCGCCGTCGGAGCCGGTTTTGCCGCTCGTCGTAATACGGCTCGCACACGTGCCAGGAGTTCGGTAGCGGAAAATGGCTTGACGATGTAATCATCCGCACCCAGGTCCAATCCGCGCACCCGATCCTTCTCTTCCCCTTTTACCGTCACCACAATGATCGGCACGGTTGAAAACTTCCTGATCCGTTCGCATGTGGTGAATCCGTCAAGCACGGGCATCATTACGTCCAATAACACCAGGTCGGGTTTTTGATCCTCTACAATTTCCAATGCTTGCTGCCCGTTGTATGCTTTGAGCACATCGTAATTGTCAGATATCAGGTTGGCTTCCATTAGACGGACATAGCGCGGTTCGTCATCGACGATCAATATTTTTTTACTCACGGGTTGCCTCCTCTCCCACAGTGGGTACCTCCAGGTTATCAAACCTGGTAGGTAATGTAATGGTGAACGTCGTTCCTTTTGATACTTCTGAGCTGACCGAGATTTCTCCCCCATGTCCATTGATGATTTCTTTACAGATGTATAATCCCAACCCCGTTCCGTGGTTCGAAATTCTTGTTTCTGGTACGCGGTAGAAACGTTCGAATAGATGCCCGAGATGCTCCTCTGCTATTCCAGGTCCATGGTCTTCCACCGAAATGATGCAGTTGCTGTTGTTATTCTTCAGGCTTATTACAATTTCCGACCCAGGCGCGTATTTTACTGCATTGCTCAACAAGTTGTCGAACACCTGGGTAATCCGGGTTGGGTCAGCCATTACCACCACATCGTGATCTGCGTGTAGCTGCACCGAAAGCGATGCATACCTCGTCGTGCTCCTGACGGCAATTTCTCGCAGCATCACATCAATTCGAACGGGCTGTAGCTGCATGAACATCGTCCCGGCCTTTAAACGTGAAGAATCCAGCAAGTCCTCGATCAATTTATGCAGCCGGTCCGCTTCTTCATCGATGATCGTCAGGAATTCACGCTTCGAGTTGTCGTCCCATTTAGTATCTTCCCTGAGCAGGGTTGTTGCATATCCTTTGATAAATCCAATCGGTGTCCGCAGCTCATGCGAGATTGTGGTAACGAAATCGTCCTGCATGCGCCGCAGCCAGCGTTCAGCTTCTAATTTGGCTACCCGTTCCACCAGATGGTGGTTTTCCACCAGCTGAGCGGTT
>JBGOYO010000228.1:0-5466 GCA_041479715.1 Anaerolineae bacterium | reverse complement strand
CAGGCCATATACAGTACTCGGCGGATTCCTTTGCGACCACCAAATATCCGCCGCTTGCCGCGTTTCTGGCCGCTATCTCGGTTGAAGGGTGCCAGCCCAGCCAGGGCGGCGATCTTCTGGCGGTTCAGCTGGCCTAATTCAGGCATTTCTGCCAAAACCGTAACGGCGGTGATCTTACCCACACCTGGAATGCTGTCAAGACGATCAGCTTGTTTTCGCCATTCAGGCAGGCTATCAACCAGCCCATTGATCTCTACTTCGAGCTCCTGGATGCGGGCGTTCATCCACTCGATATGCTCTCGAATATCGACTTGCATACTGTTATGGGCCGTCCCTAGGCGATTTTGCTCAGCGGTGCGCATCTCCACCAGTTGTTCACGTCTGGTAACCAGCGCATTAAGACGGATTTCCTGGGCTTCTTTCGGTGCAAGGGCTTCAGGCTGGATCTTGAAGGCATATTCGGCTATCAAACGTGCATCGATCACATCCGTTTTGGCCAGTTTACCTGTCGCTTTGGATAATGCCCTCACCCGGGTAGGATTGACCACCGCAACTGGTAGACTGTTCAAGAGCATGGTCTGGACCACCAACTGCTCATATCCACCGGTGGCTTCGACAGCAATCAGCTGCAGACCCAGCGCCGTTACACGTGCCACGATTTCGGCTACGCCTTCATCGTCATTGGACACCCGCCAGACTGCATTGCTGCCCCATAAAGCAATATCCAGCCAGGTCTTGCCGACATCGATCCCAACATATGCGTCATTCGGTGTTGTCATTGGTACGATTCCTCCGTATAATCGTGATGAGCCCACACTAGCAAGGATTCGGCCTCTAACGGCCACTCAACTGTTCGGGCTTTCTTGGATAATGGACACGGCGGTCGTACTGCGAATCGGTCTACTGGACCTAATGACAAGTGGCCTGCCGTGTCCTATTTATTATCATACTAATGACAAGATTATTTTTAGACTTGTCCGATGTTTTGTCCGAAGGTCAGATTGGCTCTTTATAAATAAAACATTTGTGCTATAATTAGGACGTGGTCCTATTCATTATTATTAAATAAAACAGCCGTCTACCGGTTGATCTTTACCGGTAGTAGTGCACCAGGTCCATTCAGACCATTCCCTACATGGGGACTTAAATCAATCATCGAACGGAAATAAACAAGGTATTATGACTGCTAATGTCATTCGGGTGGTTGGCGCCCGCGTCCATAACTTAAAAAATATCACCGTCGAGATCCCGCGCGATAAGCTGGTGGTCATCACTGGGCTGTCGGGTAGCGGGAAGTCGTCGCTCGCCTTCGACACTATTTTCGCCGAGGGTCAGAGGCGCTACGTCGAGTCGCTCTCGGCATACGCACGCCAGTTCCTGGGTCAGATGGATAAACCCGATGTGGACTATATCGAAGGCTTGTCACCGGCGGTCTCCATTGATCAGAAAGGCGTCTCGCATAACCCTCGTTCCACGGTGGGCACGGTAACCGAGATCTACGATTACCTGCGTTTGCTGTATGCCCGCGTGGGCATTCCGCACTGCCCCGAATGCGGGCGCGAGGTCAGCAAGCAGTCGGCCCAGGAGATCGTGGATGTGGTGGCAGACTTACCCGATTCAAGCCGCCTGTTGATCCTCTCCCCGCTGGTGCGCGGGCGCAAAGGCACCCACCAGGCGGTGCTGGAGGAGATCCGCAAGACTGGCTTCGTCCGCGCCAGGGTGGATGGCAGAGTGCATGAGCTGGACGAAGATATCCAGATGGACCGTTACAAGATCCACAACATCGAAGCGGTGGTGGACCGGGTGCTGCTGCACCACGACCCCGACCCGGAGGAAAACAAAGCTTTCGTCACTCGTCTGACCGATTCGATCGAGACGGCGCTGAAATTTGGCGACGGCTACCTGATCGTGCAGGACATCACCGACCCGAAAACCCCACGGGATATTTATTTCTCCGAGCACCTGGCGTGCCCCGAGCACGGTTCCGTACTGCCGGAGATCGAGCCGCGCACCTTTTCATTCAACACTCCCCACGGCGCATGCCCCGACTGCCAGGGGTTGGGTGGCAGGCTGGAAATCGATGCTGACCTGCTCATGCCCGACCAGGACCTATCCCTGACGGATGGAGCCATCGCCAGCACCGAGTGGAGCGGTCCCAAGGAGGAGGGTGGTTATTACTGGCAGAGCCTGGAAGCGGCCGCCCGATATTATGACATCGACCTGACCCTCCCGGTGCGCGAGCTAGCTAAAGAAAAGCTCGACATCGTCTTGTACGGCACCCGGGGTAAAGAGATTCCCATTACCTACAAGCGCGACGACAACCATGAATACAGCTTCGACCGCGAGTTCGAAGGCGTGATCGGGAACCTGATGCGCCGCTTTAACGAGACCAACTCGGAATACATGCGCGAGAAGATTGGTACTTTCATGAGCATGCGCACCTGCCCGACCTGCGGTGGTAAGCGCCTGCGCCGCGAGGCTCTCGCCGTGACTGTGAATGATAAAAACATCGTGGAGGTCACCGAGTGGCCTATTTTGGAGACGTTACGATGGGTCGAGCAGCTGTGCAGTGATTCCACTTCCCTTAGCCAACGCCAGCAGACCATCGCCGAGCGCATCCTAAAGGAGATCTCCGAACGGCTGGGGTTCCTGGTGGACGTGGGGTTGGATTACCTCACCCTGCGCCGATCGGCGGGTTCGCTCTCGGGGGGTGAAGCCCAGCGCATCCGCCTGGCGACACAGATCGGCTCGCGCTTGATGGGAGTTCTGTACGTATTGGACGAGCCCTCCATTGGCTTACACCCACGCGACAATACCCGCCTGCTGCGCACCCTCAAGGGTCTGCGTGATTTGGGTAACTCAGTCATCGTGGTCGAGCACGACTCGGAGACGATCCTCTCGGCGGATTGGGTGCTTGACCTGGGACCGGGGGCAGGTGAGCACGGCGGAAAAGTGGTGGCGGAAGGCACGGTAGACGACATCCTGGCGAGCCCCGATTCACTCACCGGGGCCTACCTTTCCGGGCGCTTACAGGTGGATATCCCGCGCGAGCGCCGTACCGGCAATGGCAGAAAACTGACCATCGTCGGGGCGCGTGAGAACAACCTCAAGAATATCAAGGTCAATATCCCGCTGGGCAAGTTCGTATGCATCACCGGAGTATCAGGCTCGGGTAAGTCTACCCTGATGATCGAGATCCTGTACAAAGCCCTGGCTGCCAAGCTGCAGGGAGCCCACACCATGCCGGGTGATTTTGACCGCATCGACGGGATCGAATTCGTGGACAAGGTGATCAACATCGACCAGTCTCCCATCGGTCGGACCCCACGCTCCAACCCGGGCACCTATACCAGCCTATTCGACCAAATCCGTACCTTGTTTGCCGAGCTGCCCGAGAGCAAGATGCGCGGTTACAGACCTGGGCGCTTCTCGTTCAACGTGCACGGTGGACGCTGTGAAGCCTGCCAGGGGCAGGGGCAGCTGCGAATTGAGATGCAGTTCCTGCCGGATGTATATGTGCCCTGCGACGTGTGCCATGGGGCGCGCTTCAACCGCGAGACCCTGCAGGTGAGATTTAAGAACCTGAACATCGCCGAAGTACTCGACTTGACCGTAGACCGTGCCCTGGAAGTGTTCGAAGCCTTCCCCAACATGCTCTCACGCTTGCAGACCCTGCAGGACGTCGGTTTGGGCTATATCCGCATCGGTCAGCCCGCCCCCACCCTATCGGGTGGTGAAGCCCAGCGGGTGAAGCTGGCGCGCGAGCTTTCCAAGCGAGCCACCGGTCGCACACTCTATGTGTTGGACGAGCCTTCCGTGGGTTTGCATGCAGCCGACGTGCACAAGCTGATCGAGGTACTGCAGCGACTGGTGGATGCCGGTAACAGTGTGCTGATCATCGAGCACAACCTGGATATCATCAAGGTAGCTGACCATATCATCGACCTGGGACCGGAGGGCGGGGATGGGGGTGGAGAGCTGATCGCTGAAGGCTCGCCCGAGCAGATCTGTGAAGTTGAGGCTTCGTATACGGCCAAGTTCCTGCGACCTTATGTGTGCAAGGATGAAGACTCAGCCCCCATCCGGGTATTGGGATAGCTATACTTTAAGAAGTTTATCCGTGTAATTCCCCCCACTCGTCCATCAAAGCATCCAGCTCTTGCTGCACCCTGACGTATTCGGTCCCCAGCTTGTGCACCTTGGCTGAATCGGCAGGTGGGTTTTCCAACCGGTGACCCAAATTTGCCAGGTCGTCTTCCAGCTGGTCGATTAAAGCTTCGACTTCCTTGAGTCGGGCACGTTTGCGCCGATCTTCAGCCGAAACAGCGGGTTTCTTCGGCGGCTCCTTCACCTCAGAGATGCCCTCCCTGGCTTCCTTTTCCGCCAGGTTATCGACTTCCAGCTGCTGGTGGTACTGGCTGTAGCTGCCCTTGAACGTGCGCAGCATGCCTTTGGTCTCATCGATCTCCCAGATCTGAGTCGCCAGCGCATCGATCAGGTAGCGGTCATGTGACACGAGCAGGATGGTGCCCTGGAACTGATCCAACACCTCCTGCAGGATTTCTTGGGAGGGGATATCCAGGTGGTTGGTGGGCTCATCCAGCAGGAGCAGGTTGGCGCCAGATAACGCCAGCTTGGCCAGTGCCAGCCGGCCGCGCTCACCCCCTGAGAGTACCTCTACTTGCTTGAAAACATCCTCACCTGTGAAGAGGAATTTTGCCAGGTAATTGCGAATGTCTGCCAGCAGCATCTTGGGTGCCACTGAATCGATCTCCTGCACCAGGGTGCGCTCGGGATGAAGGTCCTCGTGTGCCTGGGCGAAATAACCAACGTTCAGGCTGGCGCCCAGCTCCACATCACCCACCAGAGATGGTACTTTCTCCAGGATAGTCTTGAGGAAGGTCGTCTTACCGGCACCGTTCGGGCCGATCAGGGCCGTGCACTGCAGGCGCCTGAGCTCGATCTCGCCAGCATAGAATAATGGCTTCCCAGGGTAGCCAATCTGCAGGTCGTGTGTGCGCAGGACGATCTCACCACTGCGCTGGTCGGTATGCAGGCGCAGGTGCAAGCGGGGAGGCCGGTTGTTGGGCTCACGCAGGGCATTGATGCGGCGATCAGCCTCTTCAGGGCTCAGCATGCTGGTGGTAGTATCCACGCTCCTGCTCAGCTCCGCCCATTTTGTGCTGGTGGCGGCTTGAATTCCCACCTGTTCGATCGCCTGCAGATGGCGTGTCAACCGGCGCAGGCGTCCACGGGCCTGGGAAACATTCTGCCCGGAGATGTTCTTCTTAATATAGTCCAGGTCCTTATCCAGTTTCTCCTTCTCGGCTTCGAACACCTCGCGCCGGCGCTCCCAGCGCTCCGTGCGCTGGTCCACGTAGGCAGAATAGTTGCCGTGATAGACCTCGAAACCTGAGCGGGTCATCTCCCAGATGGTATCTACTACCTGGTCAAGGAAGTAGCGGT
>JBGOYO010000227.1:0-5546 GCA_041479715.1 Anaerolineae bacterium | reverse complement strand
TGAGGTCGAATTAGAGAAAGTAACCAACGTCGTAAAATAAGGTATTTATAAGAATATCCTCATTACATCATTTATCAGTTTACTCTCACAGTTCAATTTGGATTTAATTTATCATCCATCCAGTTCTCAGGATTCATTTCAATGTAATCCCATATGGACTGATATTCTTGTTCATTTCGAATAATATGATCATGATAATTCCGTCGCCATACGGGAGGATTTATAAAACCACGTATTGCATTAATACGATAAGTTACTGATGCTTTGTACGCGCGTACGATAACACCTAAAGTACCAGAAGCAATATGCGGAAAAGCGTAGGGGCGCTGGGGAGGATTACCTAATGAAGCAGGTACGAATTCCTCCCCAGCGCCCCTAACAATGTGGATGATTCCGTGGACATGGTTCGGCATGATAGCAAATTTGGGGAAAATAGATGGAAAGAAGCGTTTTTGCATCCGGTTCCATTGCTCATAAGCGATTTTGCCATATGAATTTAATACGCATATTCCATTATCAACCTTGCCGAAAAGAGATATTCGTTGAGAGGTGGTAATCGTAACAAAATAAGCACCTTCTAGTGAATAATCATAACCTCTCATTCGTAATGAATGTCGTTGTTTCTTTATCAGATTCGACTTTGATTGTTCGTTCATCTCAAGATGATATCTTATCAAATTGCTTGTTATTGACACCGGGATCAAAACAGTTCATATTGTCTTCGACAGCTTTGCCCCAAACTCCATTGGCTCACTTTTCTCGATTACCAATTCCTTCGCCTTGTGGAAAGCCTTGAAGTCGCGCATGGCAGTCGCTACCCCACTCACCAGCTCCTCGTCCGGCTTCACCCCTTCCTCCAGATAGATAGCCTTAAGGCGCAAAACCCCCGTCTTCCGCTCCATTTTCGGGTCGAAACGCCCCACAACTTGGTCTTTATGGAGGATGGACTGGCAGAAATATCCGTATTTCCGTTCGGCAGCCTTATTATACGATTCGATGATATTCCGGTAGCCCCACAGCTGCATATCCCTGCCCCGGCACCAGAACAGGTTGTCGAAAAAACTGAGGAATGTCGTCCGCTCCGCTCTAATCGCTCCATCCACTGCCTGCTCTAGGGTTTCCAGTTTGTTGCGGTGCACCACCAATTCATGTACCAGCCCATCCACCAGCCTTGCCTGCACCGGCACAATGAGCCCTTCGTCCATGATTAGCTGTTTCAACAATTTTGGAAGCGCCCGTCGCATATGGTAGGCATATTCGGCGATTTGGTTTGGCATGCATATACCTAAGGCCAACACACCCTGCTCGATCCAATACCGGTCACGCTCCTCCAGGTTTGGCATACGCATATCCACCCACCCTGGTAACACCCTTTCCGTCAGGTCGTATACCCGCTGAAAATTAACCCGGTTGGCAATCATCAGGTCTCCCCGGGTGAATAGGTATTCCAACGCAATCTTGGCCGGCTTCCAGTCCCACCAGCTGCCGCGCCTCGGACCATCATATTCGAAGTCCGCGGCCCGCAGAGCACCCTCATGCTTAATGCGCTCGAGCACGGTCGACGCCAGCTCGCGGTTCCCCTGCCCATCCAGCCAGTTGCCGTACCATCTGCTCAAGTCTTGGCGCCGCTTATCGAACGCGGGTAGCTGGTAACGGTAATCCTTCAGCGGGATGATCGCCGCCACGCCCTGCACGCCCTCGAATAGTTTTTTCTCTTGCAGTGAGTAGATCAGCCGGTCGAAATCCTGTGTTGTATAGCTGCCCAGACGACTCCATAGCACGATGTACTGGGCGCGTTGGATCAGGTTCAGCGTGTCGATCTGGACGTAGTTAACCTGCTCCACCAACCGGTTGATTCCGTCCAAGTCCGGGCATATGTCAGCCTGTTTCGGCTTGGTTAATCCCTGGGCATGCAGCGCCAGCGCCCGCACGGCGGATAAAGGATACACGGTCATGCGGAATCTCCGCCATAGAACACCACTTCGTGCGAGACCAACCTGGCGTTTTTATAGTTAAACTTGGCAGAAAAGATCCCTATGTGATCCAGCCAGGTTAGAAAGATGGCATCGCCTTCCCATAAATTCAGGGAGGTCAGGTCTGTATTATCAACCCAACGCAAGTCACCCTCCGGTGAATCGATTAAATCGCCTTCGAAATCGGTCACCAAAAAGACGAACACATACCAATCCTCAAAATTGTCGAACGCCGGGAAGGTCAGGAAACCCTTAAGCAGTGGGTTCCGCGCCTCCAGCCCTGATTCCTCGTAAATTTCCCTCACCGCGCATTCTTCTGGCGTCTCACCGGGTTCCAGCTTGCCACCCAGCCCGTTCCACTTGCCTGCGTGCATGTCATTGGCTTTCTTCACCCGGTGTACCATCAGGGTTTGCCCATCCCGCCGGAGGTAGCATAGTGTTGCTAGTTTCATCGTGTCCTCAACGTAATATCATTCCCAGGCGGTTCAAACCAATCGTTGGGCGAGCGCCAGTAGCCTGTCCTCATCATAATAGATGCCCTCATTCATCCTTCCTGCCGCCACCACTGGCACCCAATGATCGAATTCCTGCCTGTCGCCTGGGTTGAGCTGGAAGTACCGCCGCTGATAGATGCGGTAGAAGCTGCGTTGTAGAATCCTTAAAAACCATGCCCCTGGGATACTCGATGGAATGTTCCCTTCCCCAAACAATAGCGAGGATCGTGCCACGTCCAGAATGGGTCTACCCCTTGATCCGTCGATCCAATCAATGATCACCGGGCCACGTTGGGTCAGCAGGATATTACCCGGGTGAAAGTCTCCATGACATAGCTTGTCATCATCAGGCAGCTTTTCCAATGCTTTTAATGCCGCCTGGCGCACATTTTCTGGCAGTTTTTCGGCCCGGTTGATCTTCCAGGTTAACGTCTCCGCCAGAGAAGGCAGCTCAGGCACCCGGCGTGTATGCATATCTGCGTGCAGCTTTGCCAGCTGGCGCGCCAAAGCGGGGTATCTCCACGGACTTTTGGTGAGCGCATCCAGCATGCTGATTCCATCCACACGCTCCAGCTCCATTCCAAAACGACCCTCGATTTCAATGATCTCACCCACATCAGGCACTGGTAACCCGGTGGCGTGCACAATGCGTGTTTTATTGGCCTCGTGCTCCACGGCAGTGCGTGAAATTCCCGCGTTGAACAACTTCAGTATCCACCCCTCTTTCCAGTCATAAATTTCTGCGGTGAATCCACGCCCAATCGGCGCTTCCAGAAGTGTCATTTAATGTCTCCCTTCGTAGTATACCTGAAAGCGATGATCACTCTCAACATTCTGGTAGCCCCGGACTTACTAATGAATAGGTGTAAAATAAAAAAATTCCAGATAATGGGAGGCAAATCATGAAAATCGGTGTAGTCTTTCCTCAAACTGAATTTACACCCGATCCAATCGCTGTCCGAGATTACGCTCAGACCGTGGAAGGACTGGGTTTCAGCCATATGCATGCCTACGACCATGTATTGGGTGCCAACCCCGAGCGTCCGGGTGGCTGGACAGGTCCGTACACATATAAAAGTTCATTCTTTGAGCCCTTCGTCCTCTTCAGTTACCTGGCTGGGCTGACCCACACGATTGAGTTCGATACCGGCATCCTGATCCTGCCCCAGCGCCAGACCGCCCTGGTCGCCAAACAGGCTGCCACTCTGGATGTGCTCAGCCAAGGGCGCACGCGCCTGGGTGTCGGCAATGGTTGGAATGAGCTGGAATACATCGCCCTGGGAGAAAACTTCCACAACCGCGGCAAGCGTATGGAGGAACAGGTAGAACTCCTGCGTTTGTTATGGACCCAGCCCCTTGTGACCCTCAAGGGTCGTTGGCACAATATCCCCGATGCCGGCATCAACCCCCTGCCGGTCCAACGCCCCATCCCCATCTGGTTCGGTGGCACCGATGATAGGGTCTTAAGCCGCATGGCGCGCCTGGGTGATGGCTGGATGTTGAACATTCGTACCCTCGAACAGGTGCGCCAAAAAATAGACCAGCTCTACCAATACCTGGAAGAAACCGGACGTGAAAAAGCCTCATTCGGCCTCGATCTTCGCCTGAATCTGAGCCTCGTTGCTCCGGATGGTTGGATCGGGTTCATCGACGATTGTCGGGCATTAGGCGCCACCCACCTGACGGTCAACACGATGGGCAGCGGGTATGATACCCCGTCAGCTCATCTGGAGGCATTAAAACAGTTCGCTGAGGTAGCCGGGTTGAGTTAGGTTTGTGTGCGCCTTGCCGGATCAGATCAATTTACCCAGCCATCCTTCGTGGCGCTGCTGCTATGCTAGTGGTTGAAGAAAGCCAGGCAGGTGATTAACTGGAAAAGCAGGAATTATTGCTGCTCCGGATGATAGCGGGTCAGGTCTTAAACCAAATACTGCCAGCATAAACTCAGCCCCTGCTTCTCAGGGATATCTTCATCGGATGCAGCTCCGCCATCATCACATTGCTTTTGACCGACGGGTCATTCAACATGAACGCCCTTGCCGCCACTTCACTTTCAGCGCTCAACACCACCACCCCAAACGTCTCATCCAGGCATGGACCAGCGAGCAGCACTATTCCCTCTTCAGTTGCAATTCTAAGATACTCGTAATGGTCCTCCATCGCTGCTTCTTCCTGCCGGGTTGGGTTCTCGAAAAACTCGTGCCTCAGCGGGTGGATCAGGTAAATAAATTCTGCCATGCCGGCCTCAAATATAGTACTTGTCCGGGTCAATCTCTTCCCGCAGCAGACGCAGCTCCTCCGCGCTGGGCGGGTCATTCACCGGTACATTTTCCGGGATGATCAGCTCGAAACCGGTATTATCGATCACCTCCTGGACTGTCACCCCAGGGTGAGTGGCTGCCAGGCGCATACGGAAGCTGCCGCCCGGGCCATCATCGTAATCCATCAATGCCAGGGTCGACACCACATTGATCGGCCGGGTACCGGCTGGCAGTCCGGCATTTTCCCGTCCGAATGGACCGGTCAGGTATCCCGGGGTGGTGAGGAAGTCGACCTTGGGGACGAAGCGCCGTTTATCATGCTGCATGATTGCCACCGTCCGCCAGCACTGGCTGCCCACGTCATTTCCGCCGCCGCTACCTGGCAGCCGCGCCTTTGGATGGTCATGCTCACCGATGGTAATGCTGTTCAGGTTGCCGTATGGGTCGATCTGCGCCCCACCCAGGAATCCATAATCAATAAACCCGCGCTGGGCGGTCTCCATCAGCTCACAGATCCCCGCTGCAACCAGTCCTCGATGGAATGTGCGCGCCTCCCCCACCGCCCGCGGCAGCTCTTCCAGGATCGCACCTAATCCACCGAATTCGAACACAGGCACCAGGTTGGGGGCGATGGTCTTGGTCGCCAGCATGGCTGCCAGCATGGGGATGCCCGTCCCGATGAACGCCGTCGTGCCATCTTCGAACAGGCGGGCTGCCACACAGATCATCAGCTCGGTCTTCGAATAGTTTTGGTCAGTCATCTGTCTACCTCCGGTTAAACCCGCTTTTCCCGTTCATCCACAAGCTGAGATAGCCGC